>CALFYQ010000369.1 GCA_937952085.1 uncultured Paracoccaceae bacterium
CTGCGTCCGGGAATGATCGACACCGAGATCCACGCCCGCTCGGGCATGGCCGGGCGCGTCGCGGCCGCGGGCCCGAAGCTGCCGCTCGGGCGCGCCGGAACCGCGGACGAGGTCGCGACGGCCATCGTCTGGCTTGCCTCGGAGGAGGCATCATACGCCCACGGCGCGATCCTCGAGGTCGGAGGCGGCGCCTAGCCTTCGCGCGCGAAGATCCGCGGACCGTAGCCCTGCGCGTGCGGCATGAGTTCGATCTCCGTCACGTCGACATGAAGCGGTGCGGAGGTGGCGTAGAGAACGGCTTCCGCGACATCCTCCGCCTGAAGCGCCTTGTAGCCTGAATAGGCCGCGCGGGCGCGTGTCTCGTCGCCCTCCCAGCGCACCGACCAGAACTCCGTCTCCGCCGCACCCGGCGCGACCACGCTACAGCGCACCGGCGTCGCGATCAGATCGGATTTTAGGCTCTTCGAGAATCGGCTGACGAAAGCTTTGGTCGCGCCATAGACCACGCTGCCGGGCGCGCTCGCCCCAGCCGCTATGGAGCTGATGCTGACGATGTGGCCGCGGCCTCGCGCCAGCATCCCCGGCAGCGCCGCATGGGTGCAATGGAGGACCCCCATGACGTTGACGTTCACCATCTCGGTCCAGTCCTCGAGCCGGGCCGTCATGGCCGGCCCTCGATCCACCCCGAGCCCGGCATTGTTCACAAGGATTGAGACGGCGGCGAAGGGCTCGGGAAGGTCTTCGAACGCACAGCGCACGGCCACCGGGTCCGTGACGTCTAGCGCGAGCGGGAGGAGCGACTGCCCTAGCTCCCGCGCCACCCGCTCGAGGCGGTCGGCGCGCCGCGCCGCGGCGATCACTCTGGCGCCGGCGTCGACATAGAGCCGGGCGATCGCCGCGCCGAAGCCCGAGGAGGCGCCCGTGACAAAGACGATCTCGCCCGCCGCCTTTCGCGCCATCGGCCGGATTCCTTTTGCTCGTTCTTCGGAGCTTGACGTGGCGACTTCAAGATTGTCAACATTCGTCATAACGGAGCGCCACTCGGCGAACTTCGACAAACATCCGGCGGCTCGACGAGACGGCGGGACAAAAAAGGGAGAAACACACCATGCGAAAGACCGGATCGCCCACAGCGCTCGCCATCGGCGCGCTCGCCTTCGGGTTCGGGATTTTCGGACCGAGCGCGGCGCGCGCCGAGGAGATCGTGGCGCGGCTCAGCTATCACTGGGCGCCCGCGCACCAGAGCGCGATCTTCGCCGAGGAGTTCGCCAAGCGCGTCAACGAGCGGAGCGGCGGCCGGCTGAAGATCGAGACCTATCCTTCGGGCCAGCTCTTCGGCATCCGCGAAATCATGGGCGCGCTCACCTCCGGCGCGGTGGAAATGGGCGGCGTCGTCGGGCTGGTCAGCTTCCCGCCGGTCAACAAGAACTACAACGTCGAGGCCGTGCCGGGGATGTTCGACGGGTTCGATTCGCTCCGCGGCTTTTTCCGCGAGACCGACGCCGGCAAGGCGGTCTGGAACGACGTGCTGAAGCGCACCCGGACCGAGTTCATCGGCTACAATCCGACCGGCCCCTACATGACCTTCAGCGCGGTCCGGCCGCTCACCACGCCGGAAGCGTTCGAGGGCCTGAAGGCGCGCTATCTCGGCGGCTCCGAGCGGCCGCGCTGGAGCGCGCTCGGCGCTGACGCCGTCTCGATGCCGACGCAGGAAGTTTACACCGCGCTCCAGAACGGCATGGTCGACACGCTCAACACCGTGCCCTCCGCCATCAAGGCCTATAGCTGGTGGGAGCACCTGAAATACGGCCAACTCCCGTTCCTCTTCTACGCGGACGCCTTCACCCTCGCGAACAAGGCCTGGTTCGACGGTTTGCCGGAGGATCTCCAGAAGCTCATCCTCGAGGTCGGCGAGGAAATTTCCGCCGAATCCACCGCCGGCATCATGTCCTTCTCCGACGACGTCCTCGCACAGTTCGAGGCGCGCGGTGGTCAGGTCGACCGCCTGACGCCGGAGCAGCTTGCGGCTTTCAAGAAGTTGGACCGCGAGAAGGTCGTCCCCGCCATGCTGGAACTCGTTGATCAGGACGTAATCGACGCCGCCGAAGAATACATGGCGAAGTGACGAGCCGGGGCCGGTGGCCGGTTCGCCGGCGCCGGCTCCCCCTTCCCGCGGCGCCGGAGGCGGACGATGCTGGCCCTTCTGAACATCCTTGCCCGGATTAATGGGCTGATCGAACGAGCTGTCATGGTCCTCGGCGCGCTCCTCGTCGCGCTTGCCGTCGTCGTCGTCTTCGGCGGGGCCGTCACCCGGCACCTGACCGGGATCGGCTACAGCTTCGTGCTGGAGCTTCCGCCGATGCTGATGCCCTGGCTCGTCTTTCCGGTGGCGGGGGCGCTTCTCCGCGGCGACCGGCACATCGCGGTCGACTTCCTGCCCGAGCGGCTCGGGTCCGGCCCGCGGCGTGCGCTCCGCATCGTCGTCTCGGTCATCGCGCTCCTCGCCGCGCTCATCTTCGCCAATGCGGGGGCCGAGGCAGTCGCCCTCTTCCGCGACACGGGTCAACTCACCGAGATGGAGATCGAGTTCCCGATCTGGTGGATGTATCTCTCCTTTCCGGTCGGCTTCGCGATCTTGGCAAGCTTCGCGCTGGAAAACCTCCTCTACGCGATCTCGGGGCTCGAACCGGCGCAGGTCAGCGCCTTCGGCCCCGACATGAGCGAGTGACGGCGCGTCATGGTCCCCGTCTCGATCACCCTGTCGCTCTTTCTCCTCGTCCTCTCGGTTCCGGTTTTTCTTGTCTTCGGGGTCGGCTCCAGCCTGATCGCCGTCGGCGGGATGAATCTCCCCTGGTCGACGCTCATCCAGGTGGCGTTCGGGGCGGTGACGAAGCACGTTCTCCTCGCCATCCCGCTCTTCATCTTCGCTGGTCTGGTCATGCTGAAGAGCGGCGTCGCGCGGCGGCTGGTCACCCTCGCGCTGGCGCTGGTCGGCCATTGGCCAGGCGGGCTCGGCGTCGCGATGGTGCTGACGATGGGGTTCTTCGCCGCCTTCTGCGGCTCGATCCTCGCCGCCATCACCGCGGTCGGTACGATCATGATGCCGGAGATGATCCGGAAGGGCTATCCGCGCGCCTTCACCGTCGCGCTCGCCGCGGCGGCGGGGCTGCTCGAGGCGCTGATCCCGCCCTCGAACGCCGCGATCATCTTCTCCGCGCTCACCGGCGTGCCGGTCTCGGAAACGTTCTCGGCCGGCGCGATCCCGGGCCTGATTCTGATGGTCGTCCTCTCGCTCCTCGTGGTCTGGCGCTGCCGCAACATGGAGCGCGACCCGCGCGCCTCGGGCGCCGCGCGGCGGGACGCATTCTTCAACGCGATCCCCGGCCTCCTCACGCCCGCGATCATTCTCGGCGGCATCTATGGCGGGCTGATGACGCCGTCCGAGACGGCGGCAGTCGCCGCGGTCTGGGCGATCTTCGTCGGCTTCGCGATCCATCGGGAGCTGACCTTCCGGGGCCTCTGGGACGCGCTTCGCTCCACCGCGACGACGACCTCGGTGATCTTTGCGATCATCGCCATGGCGACGTTCCTCTCGGTGGTCCTCACCTACACCCGCGCGCCGCAGCACATGACCGAGTTCTTCATCGGCTTCGGCGTCACCGAGATCACCTTCCTCTTGATCGTGGGCCTGATCTGCCTTATCCTTGGCACCTTCATCGAGATCATCCCCGTCTTCTACCTTACCGTGCCCGTCTTCATGGCGGTGGCGCTGAAGCTCGGGATGCCGCTCGCGCATCTCTACGTCGTCTTCACCGCCTTCGCGGGTCTCGGCCTGCTGACGCCGCCGGTCTGCGTCGGGCTCTACACGGCAGCGGGCGTCCTCAACATGTCGGCCGACAAGGCGTTCCGCGAGGTGCCGCTCTTCGTCGCGGTCGGTGTCCTCTATGGGGTGCTGATCATCCTCGTGCCGGAGCTTTCGACCTGGCTCCCGGGGCTCCTCAGGTGAGCCCTCGGTTTCGCACGGAAGATCGGGGCGATGGCGTTGCGCTCGTCGTCTTCGACCGCGCGGAGGCGATGAACGCCTTCGACACAAGGGCCGCCGAAGACATGATGCGTGTCTTCGGCTCCGAGCTTCGCCGGCGGGACGACCTCCGCTGTGTCGTCCTGACCGGGGCCGGCGAAAAAGCCTTCAGCGTCGGCGCGGACCTCAAGGAGCGGCGCGGCATGGAGGACGGCGTCTGGCGCCGCCAGCACGCCCTCTTCCGCGACGCGTTCGAGACGCTTTGGAAGTTTCCGTGGCCGGTGGTCGCCGCGGTGCGCGGCTATGCGCTCGGCGGCGGCTGCGAACTCGCGCTCGGCTGCGACTTCATCTACGCGGCCGAGGACGCCGTCTTCGGCCTGCCGGAGATCGGCCTCGGCATCATGCCGGGCGCCGGCGGCACGCAGTTGCTGCCGCGGGCCGTCGGGCTTCGGCGGGGCAAGGAGCTTCTCCTCACCGGCGGCCGGTTCGGCGCGGCGGAGGCGCACGAATGGGGCCTCGTCAATCGTGTCGTCCCCGCCGCTGAGCTCGTTTCCGAGGCGCTCGGCGCCGCGGCCCGGATCGCCCGCAAAGCGCCGCTCTCGATCCAGGGCGTGAAGCGGGCCGTGGATCGCGGGATGCAGGCCGATCTCGACACCGGCCTCGCGCTTGAGGTCTCGATCCATCAGCGCCTTTCGGCGAGCGAAGACCGGCGCGAAGGGGTCGAAGCGTTCAACGCCCGGCGCCGACCGAATTGGAGCTTCAGGTGAACGACATGACCGACGCTGACCGCGTTCGGCGCGACGCACGGGCCGCGGCGACCGCCGCGCGCGCCGCGGGCGCGACCGCAATCCCGGAAGCGGAGGCGAAACGCCTCCTCGCCGGGTTCGGCGTGCCGACGCCGCGCGGCGTTACGCTCGCCCGCCCGGCGGACGCCACCGAGGCGGCGCTCGCAGGCCTCTCGCGCCCCCTCGTCGCCAAGGTCCTGACGCGGGAGGGCGCGCACAAGAGCGATTTCGGCGGCGTCCGGCTCGGGCTCCAGAGCTCGGCCGACGCGGCCCGCGCGCTCGAGGAGATCGAGGCCGCGGCGGCCCGCGCCGGAATCGCGCCAGCCGGCTGGCTAGTCGAAGAGCAGGCCGAAAAGGGCGTCGAGCTTGTCCTCGGCGGCGTCTTCGATCCGCGGTTCGGGCCCTGCATGATGCTCGGCCTCGGCGGCGTCTTCGTCGAGATCTTTGAGGATGTCGCCTTTCGCGTCTGCCCGATCGACGAGGCGGAGGCGCGCCGGATGCTTGCCGAGATCCGCGGCGGCGCTCTCCTTTCCGGAGCCCGCGGCAGCGCGGCGGCGGACCGTGACGCGCTCGTAGCCGCGCTCATCGCCTTCGGCGGGCCGGGCGGGGTGATGATGGCGCTCGACGGTGAGGCGGCCGAGGTCGACGTCAACCCGCTCATCGCGGGGCCGCGGGGCGTCGTCGCGGCGGACGCGCGGATCATCCTGGCGCCGGAGCCGCAGGCGGCGATCCCGCCCGCCCCGCCTCTCGACCGCGCGGCCGTGGCGGAAGCGTTCCGCCCGCTATTTCGGCCACAGTCGATGGCGGTGCTCGGAGCCTCGGCCAGCGGCGGCTCCTTCGGCAACGAGGTCATCCGCCACAGCCTCGCATTCGGCTACCGGGGCCGCATCACACCGATCCACCCGAAAGCGGCGGAAGTCGAAGGCCTCGCCACCGCGCCGTCGCTCGCGGCGCTGCCCGAGCCCGCCGACTTCGCCTATGTCGCCATCGGCGCCGAGGCGGCCATCGAGGCGCTGGACCATGGCGCTGGAAAGACGCGGTTCGCGCAGGTGATGTCGTCGGGCTTCGGCGAGGCGGCTGACGGCGTGGAGCGCGAGGCGCGCCTCCTCGCAGCGGCGCGGCGGGGCGGGTTCCGGCTGATCGGGCCGAACTGTCTCGGCGTTCACTCGCCGAGAGGCGGAATCACATTCGTCGGCGGCGCCGATCCGACGCCGGGCGGGATCGGCGTCATCTCTCAATCAGGAGGCCTCGCGGTCGACGTCATTCTCCGAGGTCATGAGCGCGGCCTCCAGTTTTCCGCCGTCACAACGCTCGGCAACAGCGCCGACGTCTCGCCGGCGGACCTCCTGGAGCACCACATCGCCGACCCTGACACGCAAGCCATCGGCCTCTATCTCGAGGACGTGCGCGAAGGGCGTCGCTTCGTTCAGAGACTCAGGGAGCACGGCGCGGAGAAGCCCGTCGCGCTTCTGGTCGGCGGGCGAACCGAGGCGGGCGGCCGCGCCGCCGCCTCGCACACAGGCTCGCTCGCGGCTGACGCCAGGCTCTGGGACGGGATCGAGCGAGCCACGGGGGCCGCCATCGTCGACACGCTGGACGAGTTCCTCAACCTCCTCCTCCTCATGCAGTTCCGCGCCGGCGGCCGCGGCCGGCCGACACGGAACGTCGCGCTCTTCGGCAATGGCGGCGGAACTTCGGTGCTGGCGGCCGACGCCTTCGCCCGCGCGGGCCTCGCCACGCCGACCCTGCCGTCGCCGACGCTCGCGAAGCTCGAGGCGCTCGGCCTCCCACCCGGCACCGGCCTCGCCAACCCGGTCGACACGCCGGCCGGCACGCTCCGGCATCGGGAGGGCGCCGTGGCGGGAGAGATCCTCGACATCCTCGCCGCGGAGGAGAGCCTCGACGCCATCGTCGTCCACGTGAACCTGCCGGTCTTCACCACCTCGACGAACCAGCGGGTCGACGTCATCGGAGGTCTCGTGCGGGAGGTGATGCGTGTCGGCCGCGCGCCCGGCGCGCCGCGGATCGCGCTCGTCCTCCGCTCCGACGGCTCGGAGGCGACCGACGCGCGGCGGCGCGAGGACCGGCGCGCCGCACTGGCGGCCGGCGTCGCCGTCTTCGACGAACTCGTCGACGCGGCGAAGGCGTTCGGCGGACTCGCGAAATGGGAGGAACGTGCGGGTTAGCCTTCGCGCCGCGCGGCCCTCTCCTCGGAGAGAAGCTTCACCGCCATGTTCTTTGAGCGCTCGACGAGCGTGCGCGTCGCCCGCTCGGCCTCTTCGGCGTCGCCGGCTTCGATCAGTTCGGCGAGCCGCGTCCAGTTGGCGATGGACTGCGCCCGCCGCTCTCCGGTCGAGAGGCCGAGCCGCGAATAGCGCAGCGTCTGGTGGAGCAGGGAATAGATGATCGAGGTCAGCCGCTCGCTCCCGGTCCGGGCGCACAGCATGAGGTTCAGCTCCTGAACCTCGGCGAGATAGGCGTCCGTAACCTCATCGCCTTCGCCGAGCGCGGCGAGCGCGCGGAGGCGGTCGATCCCCTCCCTGAGCGCCGCGCCGAGCTCCGGGTCACGCATCCGCGCGGCGCGGGCGCCGGCGAGGCCGAGGAGGAGGCCGCGGATCTCGAAGACGTCCTCCACCTCGCGTATGGTGAGCTTCGTCACCACCGCGCCGCGACGCGGCTGAATCTGGATCAGCCCTTCCTTCTCTAGAATGCGCAGCGCCTCGCGCACCGGCCCGCGGCTGACCTGGAAGCGCTCCGAAACGGCAACCTCGTGGATCCGTTCGCCGGGCTCGTACTGGCCCTGAACGATGGCCTCGGCCAGCTTCGAGGCGATCTGTTCCGACAGCGAAAGCGCCTCGTCCCTGCGGACCGGAGGCCGGATGGCGCCGATGGACTTTTGCTTGATCGCCTGAGCAGCCGCCATGTTTCTCCTCGGTCGCTCCTGCGGGCCGTCCGCCCGCGGCGCGGTTATGTCTCCAGCGTGACGACGAGCTGTCCCTCGCTTACGTTGGCGCCCTCGTCAACATGAAAGCTGACGATCTTGCCCGCCTCGGGCGCGAGAACCGGAATCTCCATCTTCATCGACTCAAGTATCATTATCACATCGTCCTCGGCCACGCTCTGGCCCACGCCGGTTTCGATCTTCCAGACGGTGCCGGTGATCTCGGATTCGACCTTCACTTCGGGCATTGCTCTTTCCTGTCTCTCTTGGTCCGTCGGCGCTCAGAACGTGGTCGGCCAGCTGGCGAGGCGGCGCTCCGACTTTCCGCCGTTCATCGCGCGGGAATGGTATTTCAGCATCCGCATCAGCCAGTCCCGCGTCTCACGCGGGTCGAGCACCGCCTGGGAAGAGTAGATTGAGGCGAGATCGTAGGCTGAGGTCTCGCGGCCGATCTCGGCCTTCAGCTCCTCGAACTTCTGCGGGTCGCTCTCGGCGGTGACGCCGTAGACCACGTTGACGCCGATATTCGGGTCCATGAAGCCGACATCGGCGGTGAACCAGGCCGCCATCTCGTCCGAATTCCGCGAGCCGCCCATGTTGAGATAGGCCTGCCCGTATGATTTCCGCGTGACGATCGAGAACTTCGGCACGGTGCACATCTGCAGCGCCGTCATGAAGTTCATGATCTTGCCGGGCGCCTTCTTCCGCTCGCCGTCGATGCCGATGAGAAAGCCCGGCGTATCGGTGAGGATCACGATGGGGATGTTGAAGCTGTCGCAGAGGACGAGGAAGCTCGTAATCTTGTCACAGCCGTCCGGGTCGATCGCGCCCGCCTTGAACATCGGGTTCGAGGCGACGAAGCCGACGACGCGGCCGCCTATCCGCGTCAGCGCCGTGGTGGCGACGCGGGCGAAGCGCGGCTTCAGCTCGAACATCGAATCGGGGTCGGCGACCGCGGCGATCAGCTTGCGGACGTCGTAGACCTTCTGCCGCTGCGGCGGGACGATGGAGAGGATCTTCTCCGCGTCGATCTCCGATTCTTCTGGCGCGGGCGCGACCGGCGGCGTCTGACCGGCGTGGGAGGGGAGGTAGGACAGGAACTTGCGGACGAGGTCCAGCGCCTCCTCATCGGTGTCGACGGCGTAGTCGACGAGCCCGGTCTTCTCGGTATGGAGCTTCCAGCCGCCAAGCTCCTCCGCGTCCACCGCCTCGCCGATGGCAAGGGAGGTGACGCGCGGCGAGGAGACGGCGAGGATCGCGCCCTTTCGCATCACAACGAAGTCCGAAAGCATCGTGTACCAGGTGCCGGTGCCGAAGCTCGGGCCGAGACAGGCGGCGACATAGGGCGACTGCCGGTCGCGCAGGAACTGCGTCGGATCCTGCCCGAGGGCGCCTGTTCCTTGCGCGCCCATCGTGTCGGGGATGCGCGCGCCGGAGGTTTCGTTGAGGAAGATGATCGGCATTCCGTTCCGCGTCGCGGTCCGGCGGATATGGGCCATCTTTTTTACGTTATTGAGGCTCGAAGAGGCTCCCATCACCGTCAGGTCGCAGGAGACGATGGCGGCCGGCCGCCCGTCGATGTCGCCGAAGCCGCAGACTTTGCCGTCGGTCGGGCTCCGGTCACGAGCTTCGGGGAGATGCGAGGTGGCGAAGAGTCCGGTTTCCGTGAAGGAGCCGGCGTCGAACAGCCGGTCGATCCGCTCGCGCGCGTCAAGAAGGCCCAAAGCCTTGCGCTTAGACAGCTTTTCCAAGCCACCCATGCCGAGGAAGCGGGCCTTTTTCGCCTCGTGATCCTCGATCAGCCGCTGATAATCGCTCATTCCGACCTCGCCTCGCTTCCCCGGATAAGTGAAGATCGAAATCATTCGCAATGTCAACAATAGCTGCTAAGGTCCGCCCGCCGCCGATGGCGGCCCAAGATCACGGGAGGGAACGTCGTCTATGAGCTGGCGGAAGGAAGTTGACGAAATCGCGAGGCGAAGGGCCCTAGCGGAGGCGCTCGGCGGCGAAGAGGCCGTGGCGCGGCAGCACAAGGCGGGCCGCCTGACCGTCCGCGAGCGCATCGAACGCATCGCCGATTCCGGCAGCTTCCGCGAAATCGCGCCGATGACCGGCAAGGCCAAATACGACGCAGAGCACAATCTTGTCTCGATCCGCCCCTCCAACGCGGTGATCGGCACCGCCCGGATCGGCGGCCGCAAGGTCGCAATCGACGGCGACGACTACACGATCCGCGGCGGATCCTCCGAAGCGACGATCTCCGAGAAATGGATCTACGCCGAGAACTATGCGCTCGAGATGCGGATGCCGCTGATCCGTCTCGTCGAGAGCGCGGGCGGATCGGTCCGGCTCGTTGAGCAGCAGGGCTCCACCAAGATCCCGGGTTACCCGACCTGGCTGATGGCGACGATGCTCGGCTACATCCCGATCGTCGCGTTGGCGCTCGGGCCCTGCGCCGGGCTCGGCGCGCTGAAGGCCGCCTGCGCGCATTTCTCCATCATGGTGAAGGGCACCTCACAGGTCTTCGCCGGCGGCCCGCCCGTCGTCGAGCGCGGCATGGGCATCAAGGTCGACAAGGAGGCGCTCGGCGGCTCTGCGATCCACACGCGCGAGAGCGGCGTCATCAACAACGAGGCCGCGACCGAGGATGAGGCTCTAGACCTTGCGAGGCGCTTTCTCTCCTACATGCCCTCGAGCGTCTTCGAGACGCCCCCGGTCGCCGAATGCGACGATCCGAAGGACCGGGCGGAGGAGGAGCTTCTCTCCATCGTGCCTCGCGAGCGGCGGCGCATCTACAAGATGCGCCGGGTGATCGAGCTCGTCATGGACAAGGACTCGCTTCTCGAAATTTCGCCCCGATATGGCCGTTCGATCATCGTCTGCCTCGCCCGGCTCGGCGGGCGCCCGGTCGGCGTGATCGCCAACGACCCGATGCACTATGGCGGCGGCCTCACCCGCGCGGCGGCGGAGAAGATGGAGGCCTTCATCGACATCTGCGACACGTTCCACCTCCCGGTCGTCAACTTCGTCGACCAGCCGGGCACCATCGTCGGCCCGGAGGCCGAGCGGATGGGCACGGTGAAGGGTTCGGTCCGCGTCGTTTCCGCCATCGAGCAGAGCCGGGTGCCTTGGTGCGCAATCGTCGTGCGGCGGCTCTACGGCCTCGCCGGCACAGCCTATGGCCGACTCCAGGGCATCAACCTCCACTATGCGTGGCCCTCGGCCCGCTGGGGCTCGATCCCGATCGGCGGCGGCGTGGAGGCGGCGTATCGGGCGGAGCTGGAGGAGCTGCCGGAGGACGAGCGCAAGTCCCGACTCACCGAGCTTGAGGCCTACTACGACCACCTCGAATCGCCGTTCCTGACCGCCGAACGGTTCAAGGTTCCGGACATCATCGACCCGCGCCACACTCGCGCGATCCTCAACGACTGGCTCGACGACGCCTGGCGCATCCTGCCCGAACAGGTCGGCGTCAAGGGCCGGACGATCCGGCTTTAGGGAGCCAGCGCATGAAGACCCTCTTGATCGCCAACCGGGGCGAGATCGCCTGCCGCATCATCCGATCCGCGCGGGGCCTCGGGATTCGCACCGTCGCCGTCTATTCCGAGGCGGACGCGAAGGCCCTCCATGTCGAGTTGGCGGACGAGGCCGCGCCGGTCGGCCCGCCGCAGGCCGCCGAAAGCTATCTCGACGTCGCGAAGATACTCGACGCGGCGCGGAAGACCGGCTCCGACGCCATCCATCCCGGCTACGGCTTTCTCTCCGAGAACGCCGATT
>CALFYQ010000370.1 GCA_937952085.1 uncultured Paracoccaceae bacterium
GATGAACTGCCCCTGCCATGTCCAGGTGTTCAACCAGGGCCTGAAGAGCTACCGCGATCTGCCGCTCCGGCTTGCCGAATTCGGCTCCTGCCACCGCTACGAGTCCTCGGGCTCCATGCACGGGCTGATGCGGGTGCGCGGCTTCACCCAGGACGACGCGCATATCTTCTGCACCGAGGACCAGATCGAGAGCGAGACGGCGAAGTTCATCCCGCTCCTCTCCTCGATCTACGAGGATCTCGGCTTCCGCTCCTTCGAGATCAAGCTTTCCACCCGGCCCGAGGTCCGCGCCGGCTCCGACGAGGTCTGGGACAAGGCCGAGGCGGCGCTCGAGAACGCGGTGCGGAAGGTGACGAACAACTACGTCATCGACCCCGGCGAAGGCGCCTTCTACGGCCCGAAGCTCGACTTCAAGCTGACCGACGCGATCGGCCGCGAATGGCAGTGCGGCACCTTCCAGTGCGACTTCGTGCTGCCCGAACGGCTCGGGGCCGAATACGTCACGCCGGAAGGCGGCAAGGCGCGCCCGGTGATGCTCCACCGGGCGATCCTCGGCTCCTTCGAGCGGTTTCTCGGCATCCTGATCGAGAACCATGCCGGGCGGATGCCGCTCTGGCTCGCGCCGCGGCAGGCGGTGGTGGCGACGATCACCTCCGAGGCGGACGGTTACGCCGCCGAGGTCGAGGCCGCGCTGGTGAAGGCCGGGCTCCGCGCCGAGGCGGACACGCGGAACGAGAAGATCAATTACAAGGTCCGCGAGTGGTCGAACCAGAAGGTCCCCGCCATCCTCGCCGTCGGCGCGCGTGAGGTCGCGGAGGGCACGGTGGCGGTCCGCCATCTCGGCGAACAGGGGCAGAAGGTGATGCCGCTGGCCGAGGCGGTCGCCGCGCTCGCCAACGAGGCGACGCCGCCCGACCTCGCCCACCGCTGAGGCCCAGACGGGCGGCGCGCCGCGCCGCCCGAACCCACGCCGCCGCCACGCGATTTTCTATCGACAGGCGATGCCGCGCCGCAGCATTCTCCCTCCATCACCCGCGGAACTGGGAGCGCCACATGTGCGGCCATTGCGTCATTGAATCGGTGCGGGAGCGCATGCTCTCCCGCCGGGACATCTTCCGGACGGCCACCGCGGCCGGCGCCGTCGCCGCGGCGGCGGGCGTCGTCTCCGCCCCCGCGCCGGCCCATGCGGCCGCCTTCTCGCGCGCGGCGGACATGACCCACACGCTGACCGAGGACTTTCCGACCTATTTCGGCGCGCAGCAGTTCTGGATGGAGAAGAAGTTCGACTTCGCGAAGGACGGCTTCAACCTCTTCGAGCTGAAGGTGAACGAGCACACCGGCACGCATATCGACTCGCCGATGCACTTCTCCGCCGAGGGAACCTCGGTGGACCTGATCCCCGTCTCCTCCCTCGTCGCGCCGATCTGCGTCCTCGACATCAAGGCGAAGGCGGCCGAGAGCGCCGACGCGCAGCTGACGCCCGACGACGTGAAGGCCTGGACCGACGCGCACGGCCCGATCCCCGAAGGGGCCTGCGTCGCGATGAATTCGGGCTGGGCGGCGAAGATCGGCACGGAGGCCTTCCGCGGCTTCGACGGCGCGGCGCAGCACTATCCGGGCTTCCATGTCGAGGCGGCGGAGATGCTGATGGACCGGCTCGACGGCAAGATCGAGGCCGGGGCGGGCTCGATCGCGGTCGACACACTCTCGCTCGATTTCGGCATGTCCCCGGATTTCGTCACCCATTACAAGTGGTTGCCCTCCGGCCGTTTCGGCATCGAATGCATCGCCGGGCTCGACGACGTGCCGGCGACGGGGGCGACGCTGGTGGTCGGCGCGCCGAAGCATGCGGGCGGCTCGGGCGGCCCGGCCCGGATCTTCGCGCTGGTGTGATCCGGCTTTCGCCCATCGGCGCTGGCCGGGCGGGCGATCCGCGCTAATCTCCGGGGCGGAGCCGCCCCGGAGGACCAGATGATCCGCCTCGCCGCCGCCCTCGCCCTCCCCCTCGTCGGCCTCGCCGCGCCCGCCGCCCTCGCCTCGCAGTGCCAGCAGCTCGCGGGCGCGCCCGAGGCGCGGATATGGCGCGCCGCGCTGGCGCCGGGCGAGGTCCGCATCCGCTTCCTCGGCCACGCCGCGCTCCGCATCGAGACCGACGCCGGCCAGGTCGCCGTCACCGACTATTACGGCGCCTCGGGCGGCGGGAAGACGCCCGACGTCGTCACCATGAACCACGCCCATTCCTCGCACTGGACGCGCTCGCCGGATGCGGCGATCCCCCATGTGCTGCAGGGCTGGGGCGAGGGGCTCGAGCCGGCGCGCCACTGGGTCCAGCTCGGCGAGATGCTGGTCCGCAACGTGCCGACCGACATCCGCGCCGGCGCGGGCTGGGAGGCGGACGGCAACTCGATCTTCGTCTTCGAATACGAGGGGCTCTGCATCGGCCATCTCGGCCATCTCCACCACCTGCCGACGGAGGAGGACTACGCCCAGATCGGCCGGCTGGACGTGGTGATGGCGCCGGTGGACGGCGGCTACACCATGTCGATCCCCGACATGATCACGGTGCTCAAACGGGTGAAGGCGCGGGTCGTCATCCCGATGCACATCTTCTCCTCCTTCGCGTTGGAGAAATTCCTTGCGGGCATGGCTGACGAATTCGTCGTAAACGGAGAGCCTGCGTCGGAAATCGTTCTCTCGGCCACCACCCTCCCTGACCGGCCGACGATCCGCGTGCTAGACCCGGAAGGCGGCCACACGATCTACGAATAGGGCTTCAACCGCCCGGATTCACGGCGCGCGCCTGGCGCGGCGCCGGCCGTGCGCTTCGTCACCGCACGGCCGGCGCGCGTGTTTCGTCCTCCGCCTTCGCCGCCCATCTGCCTGAAGCGGCCGAGAGAACCCGGCCGTTCTTGGACTGAAGCAACCGATGAGCCCCGCATGAGAACCAATCTTGGCCTCTTCACCCTCGACATCGGCACGGTCGAGAACCTCGACGTCTCGGGCATCGGAACGCAGGGGAACGATTTCGTCTTCGGCGAAGGCGGGAACGACGGCGCCGCCCCGGCGGACGCCGACTTCAAGTCCGCCGACAGCTTCGAATTCGCCACGACGGCCACGGCCGGCGGCGAGGGCAACGATCTCCTGATCGGCGGCGACGGCGTCGACGTGCTGCGCGGCGGCGCCGGGAACGACGTTCTGATCGGCGGTCGCGGCAACGACGTGGTGTTGGGCCAGGACGGCTCGGACCTCCTCATTGTCAACGATGGCGACGGGTCCGACGTCTTCGAACATGGCGGCTTCACCGGCGGGGTCCGCGTGGCGGTCGGCGACGTGAACGGCGACGGCGGCGTGGATGACGTGCCGATGACGATCGTCGGCGCCCTTGACGACGGCATGTTCTGACGAAGCCGCCGCGGGCGCCCCGGCGCCCGCTTCAGGCGAAATGGGGGCAGAGAAAGCCGCCGGCGATCATCGCCATCGCGGCGTAGTAGCTACCCCAGACGAAGTCGGCGGCGAAGCGCCGCCCGCCGCGCCAGAGGAACCGGTCGAGCGCCAGCACCGCGTCCGAGGCGAGAAAGAGCGCCGCGCCGAGCGGCAGCGGCCAGAGCCGGTCCGGCGCCGCGAACCCGGACAGCGCCATCGCCAGGAGCGCCGCGCCGTAGACCAACACCGGCCCTCGCATCTCTCCCAGAGCCGGCCAGAGCGCCCGAAGCGCGGCGGCGCCGGCGGCGAGCGCCACCAACGAGAGGAGCGCCCAGCGCGCCCCCGGCGCCTCCGCCACGCCCAGGAGAAGCGGAATGAAGGCGAGATGGGCGAGGAGAAACGCGACGAGCCCCGCCATGAAGGCTCGATCCCCGTCCCGCGAGAGCGCCAGATCCCCCAGCGCCGAGAGTACGAGGCCGAGCGTCAGGAGCCAGGGCCCGCCCTCCACCGCGGAAAGCGCCGCCAGCGCGCCGATGGCGGCGGTCTTCGCAAGGCTCCGAAGCGCCGAAGGCGGGTAGCGGAGCAGCGCGCCATAGCCCGCCGCGCCCGCCAGCGAGAGGCCAAGGAGCGCCAGTTCCCGCGCGCTGAAGTCGAGGCTCACTCGGCCGCGGCCATCCGCCGCCCGGTCCCGTGCGCCCAGGCCGGCTGCACCGGGATGTGAAGCCGCGCTTTCATGCCGAGCGCGATCTCGCCCGGCCGCTCCACCCAGCCGACGACGCCGCGCCGCTCCCGCGCCACGCGCGGAAAGGCGAGGCCCTTGCCCGGATGCTCCCGCTCGATCTCCTCGGCGACGAACCTGCAGGGCCCGTTCGCCATGTCGACCGCGATCGAGGCGCCGGTCTCGAAGACCAGCCGCGAGGAGGGCGGAACCGAGGTGAAATCGGCGATGCCTTCGAGGATCACGTTCGCCCCGGTCCATTCCGGCCGGATCTCCGGGATCCCCATCTCCGCCGCCACCGACGCCAGCTCTTCGCGCGAAAGCACGGAGAGCTGCCGCGCGTTCCGGATCTCCGTCCCTTGCGGATATTGCAGCTTCACGCGCGAGCAGGAGGGCCGCGTCGGCCCGCCATGGAATTCCCCCTCCGGCCCGCCGAAGCCGAGCGACAGCCGCTCACGCGGGACGGAGCGGAGCGAGACCTTCCGGTCCGGCACCACGCCGAGCCAGGCGACGGTCGCGTAATATTCGGTGGGCGTCAGTCCGGGCATGGCGGGGGCCTCCGTTTCGCGCCCGCAATCTGGGGCGCCGCGCCGCCCTCCGCCAGTCATGAGTCGCGCGAAGCCGTCACTTGGGAGGTTGCGGCGCCGGAACGACGCGGGAAGGGCCGCGGCCGCCCCTGGCTGGGCGCCCGGCAGGCCGGACAGAGGCGCTGTATCGCGTCGCCCCGAGCTTCGCCCGAACCGCCCGTGACGGTCGGGCGGCGCCCGCCCGAGGGGACGGGCGGGCGCGGCCCTTTCCGCGTCGCCCGGGCCCGAGAGGATGGCGAGGGCGCACCCTCGATCGGGCCATCCGTCAGGAGCCGACCGCCCGCCCTCCGGCACTGGCCCCCGCCGGCGCGAGCGGCTAATGCTCCGGCCGCAACGCATCGGAGCCGACCATGACCGCCGAGACCCTCCGCGTGACGCCCCGCCCCGGCGTCCTCGACATCGCGCCCTATGTGGTCGGCGGCTCGCATCTCGCCGGCGCCCGGAAGGTCATCAAGCTTTCCGCCAACGAGAACCCCTGGGGCCCCTCGCCGAAGGCCGTGGAGGCCTATCGCGCCGTATCCGACCGGCTGGCCCTCTACCCCGACGCCGACAGCGGCCGCCTCCGCGCCGCCATCGGCGAGGTGCACGGCGTCGACCCCGCGCGCATCGTCTGCGGCAACGGCTCGGACGAACTTCTCCAGCTTCTCGCCTTCGCCTATCTCCGGGACGGCGACGAGGTGGTCTATTCCCGCCACGGGTTCCTCCTTTACCCGTCCTACGCGCTGATGAACGGCGCGACGCCCGTCGCCGCGCCGGAGACGGACCTCACCTCCGATGTGGACGCGCTCCTTTCCGCCTGCACGGAGCGGACGCGCCTCGTCTACCTCGCCAACCCGAACAACCCGACCGGCACGCGGCTCAACGGGCAGGAAGTCGCCCGCCTCGCCGCCGGGGTGCCGGAGACGGCGCTTCTCGTTCTCGACGCCGCCTATGCGGAATATGTCGACGCGGAGGATTACGACGGCGGCCTCTCCCTCGCGCTCCGGCAGCCCAACGTGGTGATGAGCCGGACCTTCTCGAAGATCTACGGCCTCGCCTCGCTCCGCGTCGGCTGGATGGTGGCGCATGAGGAGGTGCTCTCGGTCATCAACCGGGTGCGTGGCCCCTACAACCTCAACCTCGCCGCGCAGGCGGCGGCCGAGGCGGCGATGCGCGATGTCGAGCGCACCGAATGGGTGAAGCGGGAGACGATCCGCCTCCGCGCCAGGCTCACCGCCGCGATCGAGGCGGCGGGCGCGCCCTGCACCCCGTCCGAGGGCAACTTCGTCCTCGCCGGCTTCGGCGAGGGGGAGAAGGGCTCGGTGGCGGCCGACGCCTTCCTCAAGTCGAAGGGGATCATCGCCCGCCGGGTGGACGCCTACGGCCTCGCCGGCTGGCTCCGCATCACCGTCGGCGACGAGCCCTCCTGCGATGCGGTCGCCGCCGCCATCGCCGAATTCCGGGCCGGACCGTGAGCGGGCCGGTCGTCCAGAACCTCGCGCTGATCGGCCTCGGGCTCATCGGCGGCTCCATCGCGCGCGCCGCGCGGGCGAACGGCGCGGCCGGCCGGATCGCCGGCTTCGACGCCGCCGCCGAAGCGCGCGACGCGGTGCGCCGCATCGGCTTCTGCGACGAGGTGGCGGAGAGCGCGGCCCAGGCCGTCGCCGGCTCCGATCTCGTCATCCTCTGCGTCCCGCCGGGCGTGATGGAGAAGGTGGCGAAGGAGATCGGCCCGGCGCTGAAGCCGGGGGCCATCGTCTCCGATGTCGGCTCGGTGAAGGGCGCGGTGATCGAGGCGCTGGCGGGCCTTCCCGACAACGTCCACGTCGTCCCGGCGCACCCCCTCGCCGGCACCGAGCATAGCGGCCCGGAATCGGGCTTCGCGGAGCTCTTCGAGAACCGCTATCTCCTCGTCACGCCGCTGCCCGGCGGCGACGAGGCGGCGAAGGACCGGGTCGTCGCCTTCTGGCGGGCGCTCGGGGCCAATGTCGAAGAGATGGCGCCGGAGCGGCACGACCTCGTCCTCGCCGTCACCTCGCATGTGCCGCACGCCATCGCCTACACGATGGTGGGCGTGGCGGACCACATGCGCCGGGTGACGAAATCCGAGGTCATAAAGTATTCCGCCGCGGGCTTCCGAGACTTCACCCGCATCGCCGCCTCGGACCCGACGATGTGGCGCGACGTGTTCCTCAACAACCGCGAGGCGACGCTCGACATCCTCGGCCGCTTCACCGAGGAGCTCTTCGCGCTCCAACGCGCGATCCGGACCGGCGACGGCGAGATGCTGTTCGACTATTTCACCCGGACGCGGGCGATCCGGCGCGGCATCATCGACGCCGGGCAGGACACCGCCGCGCCGGACTTCGGCCGCGCCCCCTCGAAGAAGACGGGCGCGTGAGGCGTCGCGCCGGGCTTGCGGCCCTTCTCCTTCTCGCCGCCTGCGCGGCGGAGGGGCCGGAGGTGGACCCGCCGGTCATCGGCCGCGCCCCGGATCACGCCCCCGCCCCCTCGCCGCGGGGCGTCGCCCCCGCGGTGACGCCGGCGAGTTTCCGCACGCTCGCGGCCGATCTCGGCCCGGTCGGCCCGGTCTGCGGCGATCCGCGCCTGATCGGCGCCGCGCTGCCGCCGATCCGCGGCCCGCAGGAGGGCTGCGGCGTCGCCGAACCGGTCGCGCTCGTCTCGGTCGCCGGCGTCGCGCTGACGGGCGACGCGCGGGTGAACTGCGAAGCCGCGCGCGCCCTCGCCGACTGGATGGAGCGGAGCGCCCGGCCCTCCGCGCTGAAGGCGTTCGGCGCGCCGCTCGCCGCGGCCAAGCCCGCCGCCTCCTATGTCTGCCGCCCGCGCAACCGCCAGCGCGGCGCCCGGCTTTCGGAGCACTCGAAGGGGAACGCCATCGACCTCTCCGAATTCACCCTGGCGGACGGGCGGCAGATCGACGTGCGCTCGGGCTGGAACGGCGGCGGCCGGGGCCAGGCCTTCCTCCGGGCCTCATGGAAGGCCGCCTGCGGACCCTTCGGCACGGTGCTCGGCCCGGCCGCCGACAAGTTCCACCGGGATCATTTCCACTTCGACGTGGCGCGGCACCGGGGCGGCGACTACTGCCGCTGACGGGCCGGCCCCTTGCCGACCGATCGAATGAAATTACATGATTTCAACAGGTTGACGCCATTATCAACCTTGATACGCGGCTCAGAGATCGACCTCGCCGCGCATCACCACGACGCCGGCGCCGCCGACCTTCACGCCCTCGATCGCCGAGGAGGGGCCGATAAGCTCCACTTCGGCGCGGCCGGGCCGACCCATGTCGTGCCCCTGCTCGGCGACGAAGCGCCGCGCGACGAGGCTCTGGGAGAAGAGGTAGGCCGCCATGCACCCCGTCGCCGAGCCGGTGAACGGGTCCTCCGGCGGCAGCGGCGGCGGCATCAGGAGCCGCGCGAAGGTCTCGCCCTCCCCCGTCGCGCCCTTGGTGACGAAAAGGAAGGGCTCCATGAAATCGGCCCGCCGCGCCTCCTTGAACCGCGCCAGCGCCTCGACATCGAGCTTCGCGCTCCGGAGCGCGTTGACCGAGCCGAGCCGGGTCACGAGGAAGGGGGAGCCGGTGGAGACGGTGCGGGGCGTCCCCGCCACGTCGATCGCCGGAAGGCCGTAAAGGGCGGCGACCTCGGCCGGGTCGTATTCCTTGCCGAAGACCGGCGCCGGCTGGGTCATCACGACGACGGGCGGCCGCCCCTCCTTCACCCGCACCTCGATCCGCATCACCCCGGCGCCGACCTCGAGCGTGAAGTCCGAAGGCGCGGAGACCAGCCCGGCCGCAATCAGCGCCGTCACGGTCGCGACGGTCGGGTGCCCGGCGAGCGGGATCTCGCCCGTCGCCATGTAGTAACGCGCGCCGAAATCGGCCTTGTCCGAGCGGACGACGAAGGCGCATTCGACGAGCCCCGTCTCCACCGTGAAGGCGATCCGGTCCTCGGCGCTCACATCGTCGGCGGCGAACACCACACAGCACGGGTTCCCGCCGAAGCGCGTCTCCGTGAAGGCGTCAACCCAGTAGCATTGCTTCACGATCCGACCTTGTCCTTGGCCTTGAGGATGCGGTCCTCGATCTCGGCGGGCATGTACTTCTCGTCGTGCTTGGCGAGCACCTCGGAGGCGACGAAAACGCCGTCCACCACGCGCCCGTCCGCCACAGCGCCCTGCCCGTCCTTGATGAGGTCGGGCAGCACGCCCTCGAAGCGCACCTCGATCTCGGTCTCGAAGTCGGTCAGGCGGAAGGTGTTGACGGCGCCCTTCTGCAGCGAGCCCTCGACCACCATGCCGCCGATGCGGAGCCGCTCCTCCGGCCCGCGCGGCGCGGCCGCGAGTTCCGTCGGGGTGACGAAGAAGGCGATGGCGTCCTGGAACGCATAGGTGACGATCCCCGCCGCCGCCGCCATCAGCGCCGCGCCGACGCCGATCAGCGCCATACGCCTGCCCTTGCGCGTCATCGCTCGGTTTCCTCCTCGCTTGCTGTCAGGGCCGCATTCACTTC
>CALFYQ010000371.1 GCA_937952085.1 uncultured Paracoccaceae bacterium
GAGCGCGAGCGAGGACGGCTCCGGCTTGCAGACCGGGGTGCGCTGGAAGCGGCCCGATTCGAGGTCGAAGGCGTCGACGGCGCCGGGCTCGACATCGGTGAGCAGGCGCCCGTCCTCCAGCCGCTGCATCAGCCGGAGGTCGCCCTCGTCGACCGACATCAGGATCGTCGTGCAATAGGCGACGAAGGCGGAGCAGCCGAGCAGCGCCGCCATGTTGATGAAAATCTTCTTCATGGTTCTACCCCCCTGTTCGCCGGTCAGCCGGGGCAGCAGATGTTTTCGCCGCAGCTGTAGTAGCCGGCGGGGCAGGCGGCGGCGACGTGCGGGAAGGCGATCAGCGAGGCGACAAGAAGAACGACGTACTTCATGGCGTATCCTTTCTGGTTGGCCTGTGGGGTATGTGGGGAGGGGCGCGCCACACGCATGTGGCGAAGTTCACAACTGTGGCGAGATCGTGGCGATTTTCGCCCGCTCGCTGGCCGGCCGCGGCGGGTTCGGGTTAGATGTCCGGTCTCGCCCCTACGCCGCCGCTTCCCCTGGACCGATGCCGCAAGCCGCTCAAGACATTCTGAAATCCGTTTTCGGCTTCGACGCCTTCCGGCCCGGCCAGGAAGAGATCGTCTCGGCGATTCTCGGCGGCGAGGACGTATTGGCGATTCTGCCGACGGGGGGCGGCAAGTCGCTCCTCTACCAGTTGCCGGCGGTGATGCGGGAGGGTTTGACCCTCGTCGTCTCGCCGCTCGTCGCGCTGATGCGGGACCAGGTGGAAGCGATGCGGCGGATCGGCGTGGCGGCGGGCGCGCTCTCCTCCGCGAACGACCCGCATGAGACCGAGGCGGTGTTCGAGGGGATCGACGCCGGGACGTTGCGGCTCCTCTATCTTGCGCCGGAGCGGCTTTCCTCGGCGGAGCCGCTGCTTCGCCGGGCGAAGCCGCGCTTCGTCGCGGTGGACGAGGCGCATTGCGTCAGCCAGTGGGGCCATGATTTCCGGCCCGACTATCTGAAGATCGGGCCGCTCCGGGAGCGGCTCGGCAACCCGCAGCTCGCCGCCTTCACCGCGACGGCGGACGAGGCGACGCGGGGGGAGATCGCGGCGCGGCTTTTCGCGAAGCCGCCGCACCTGTTCCTCCGGGGCTTCGACCGGCCGAACCTTCGCCTCGCCTTCGCGGCGAAGCGGGAGCCGCGGCGGCAGCTTCTCGATTTCGTCGTGCCGCGGAAGGACCGCTCCGGCATCGTCTACGCCGCCTCGCGCTCGAAGACCGAGGTGCTGGCGGAGGCGCTCCGCGCGGCGGGAGTGGAGGCGCTGCCCTATCATGCCGGGCTCGACGCCGAGACGCGGCGCATCCACCAGGACCGGTTCCAGCGGGAGGATGGGGTGGCGATGTGCGCCACGATCGCCTTCGGCATGGGCGTGGACAAGCCGGACATCCGTTGGGTCGCCCATGCCGACCTGCCGAAATCGCTCGAAAGCTGGTGGCAGGAGATCGGCCGCGCCGGGCGCGACGGGGCGCCGGCGGAGACGCTGACGCTCTGGGGCCTCGACGATGTGCGGCTGGCGCGGCAGCGGATCGACGAGGGCGGCGCGCCGGCGGAGCGAAAGCGCGCCGACCATGCGCGGCTCGACGCGCTCCTCGCCGTGGCGGAGGCGCCGCGCTGCCGGCGGCTCGCGCTTCTCGGCCGGTTCGGCGAGGCGCCGACGGAGCCCTGCGGCAACTGCGATCTCTGCGAGAATCCGCCGAAGCTGATCGACGGCACCGAGGCGGCGCAGATGGCGCTCTCGGCGGTCTGGCGGACCGAGGAGCGCTATGGCGTCGAGCATCTCGTCGCGGTGCTTCGCGGCGAGGAGACCGAGAAGGTGACGCGCGCCGGGCATGACCGGCTGAAGGTCTTCGGCCGCGGCGCGGACCGGACGAAGGACTGGTGGCGCGACGCGTTCCGGCAGTTCCTCGCGCTCGGCCTCGTCGAGATCGACGCGGCGCGTCACGGCGCCTGGCGGCTGACCGCGGCGGCGCGGCCCGTGCTGCGGGGGGAGCAGAGCATCGAGCTTCGGGCGGAGCCGGCGCGGCCGCCCCGGCGCTCCGACCGGTCGGCGCCGGCGGCGCTGGTGAAGGCGGAGGACGAGGAGCTCTTCGCCCGGCTTCGCGCGCTCCGCGCCCGGATCGCCTCGGAGATCGGCGGGCCGGCCTATCTCGTCTTTTCCGACCGATCGCTGATCGACATCGCCGAGAAGCGGCCGCGGAACCCGGCGGAATTCGCGCTCTGCCACGGCGTCGGCGCGCAGAAACTGGCCAAGTTCGGGCCGGCCTTTCTCGGAGAGATCAACGGCGAGGCGGCGGCGCCAATCCGCGCGGCGGAGGCGCGGGCCGCGGCGGCGGGGGCGGGCGCCGTTCTGGCCGAACTGGAGGCCGCCCACGCGGCGCTCCTTCGCGGCGCGGACGGGACGGAAAAGTATCTCACCCTCACCCGCGCCACGCTGGCGAAGATCGCCGAGGCGCGGCCGGGCGACATGGCGGCGCTGGAGCGGATCTCCGGCGTCGGGCCGCAGAAGGCGGAGCGTTTCGGGCCGGCCTTCCTTTCGATCCTCGCCGCTTCGGGCTGAGGCGGGGCGCGACAGGCGCCTCGACCCTTCGGGCCCGTAGCGGGGCGCGGCCTCCCGGCGGCGGGTCAACTTTACGAACCGCGTGTTCCTTGTCGTTGTTTGGGGCAGGCAGAAGGGCGCGCCTTGTCCATCTCTCCCGGGCCCGGGCGACCAGCCCGGGCCGCGCCCGCCGCTACCCGCGGGCGGGCGCCTCTCGGTCGTCTCAAGCGGCTCAGGTCGAGGTCGGGGCGACGCCACAAAGCGCCCATGCCAGCCGGAAAAGGCGCCCACCGAGGGGCGGTCGCGGCCCTTGCGCGCGGCCCGGCCGTAAATGGTTCGGAACCGAAGGGATCGAACTTACCCGCGATCGCGGCTGCGCCGGTCGCGCCGGAAGCCTCGAGCCGGCGGGAAAGGCCGGCGCCCGGCCTAGGGCCTGATCTGGACTTCGGCTTCGATCTCGACGGCGATGCCGAAAGGGAGGCTGGCGACGCCGATGGCGGAGCGGGCGTGGCGGCCGATCTCGGGGCCGAAGACATCCAGGATCAACTCGCTGAAGCCGTTGATGACGGCCGGTTGGCGGTCGAAGCCCGGCGCAGCGTTGACCATGCCGAAGACGCGGAGCCAGCTCGTCACCCGATCCAGGGTCCCAAGCTCCCGCTGGAGGCTGCCGAGCATCGAGAGGCCGACGAGGCGGGCGACCACCTTCGCCTCCTCGGGCGAGACCGCCTCGCCGACGCGGCCGAACGGGCCGGCGAGGCTTCCGTCCGGGTTCTGCGGGCCGTGGCCGGAGATAATCGCGCGGTCGCTGCGGATGTTGATCCACGGAAAGGGCAGCTCCACCCCGGCCGGGGCCTTCATCGCCGGCGGCAGGACGATGCCGAGGCGGGCGAGGCGGGCTTCGGCGGTCTCCATGCGCGGTTCCTTCAGACGGGGGCGCCGAAGAGCGCGCCGCGCCGTTCGGTCATGTAGATGCGGAGCCAGGGGGTGTAGCGGGCCGGCTCGGCGGAGATGGAGGCGGCGAGTTCCTCGGCGGAGATCCAGGCCCAGTCCATCACCTCTTCGGGGTTCGGCGCCACCACGAGGTCCGGCCCGGCCTCGGCGGCGAAGAGCGAGACTTCCTCGTGCTCGGTCAGCCCGCCGCCGACATCGGCGCGGTATTCGATCTCGCCGACCGGGCGGAGCGGCAGGCGCTCGATCCCCAGCTCTTCGGCGAGCCGCCGTTCGGCGCAAGCGAGCGGCGGCTCGCCCCAACGGGGATGGGTGCAGCAGCTGTTCGCCCAGAGGCCGGGCGTATGATACTTGCCGAGCGCGCGGCGCTGGATCAGCAGCCGGCCGCGATCGGTCACGAAGACCGAGACGGCCTTGTGCCGGAGCCCGCGCCGGTGGACCTCCAGCTTCCCGACCGGGCGGAGCTGGCCAGAGACCCAGGCCGGAATCGTTTCCTCTGTCGTCATCCCGTTCCTGTCTTTTCCCGCGGGAATCACGGGCGTTCGCGCCGCGATGATCCTCGCCCGGGCGACGAATGTCCAAGCCGCCGCGCGGCGGGCGCCGAAGGGCACAGACGAGACGCCGCACGGCCCCGTATATTGCGACACATGCAACAATGGCCATGCGGGCCGCTTCCGGTATTGTGCGTCGGCCGAAAGGCGCGCCCCGAGCGAAGACGGCGAAAGACGAAGCGAGGACGCCAATGGATTACGACGCGCTGTTCCGTTCGCAGCTTGAGGCGTTGAAGCGGGACGGGAACTACC
>CALFYQ010000372.1 GCA_937952085.1 uncultured Paracoccaceae bacterium
TCGATCCGGCGCGCGGCGGAGGATGCGAACATCACCGCCTCGGCGCTCAACCGGCGCATCGCCCGCTTCGAGGAGGAGTTCGGCGCGCCGATCTTCGAGCGGCTCTCCCGCGGCGTGCGGCTCAACCCGGCGGGGGAGCTTGTGATGCAGCACATTCGCGGGCAGCGCTCCGACCTGGCGCGGATCCGCTCGCAGGTGGCGGACCTTTCGGGCCAGCGCCGGGGGCACGTCTCCATCGCCTGCAGCCAGGCGCTGATCCCCTATTTCATGCCGGTCGAGATCGCCCGCTATCGCGCCGAGCACCCCGGCGTGACCTTCACCGTCAACGTGAGGGACCGGACGCAGGCGGAGCAGGATCTCGCCAGCTTCGCCTCCGACATCGCCCTCGTCTTCGAGCCGATCCACATGGTGGATTTTCAGGTGATGCACGCGATCCCGCAGCCGGTCTGCGCCGTGTTCTCGGCCGACCATCCGCTGGCGCGGAAGAAGGAGCTCCGGCTCCGCGACTGCCTAGATCACCCGCATGTCGCGCCGGCCGCGCGTTATGGCGTGCGCTGGCTGCTCGATCAGGCGGCGAAGCGGATGGGACGGAGCGTGGAGCCGATGGTCGAAACCGAGAGCTTCGACCTGATTCGGCACTATGTGCTGCATGAGGGCGTGGTCGGCTTCCAGATTCCGATCGGGCTGCGCAACACGCCGGAGGGGCCGCTGCGCTTCCGCGCCGTCTCGGCGCGGGACCTTCCGGCCGGCCATCTCCTTCTTGGGCAGATGAAGGGCCGCGTCCTCTCCGTCGCCTCCGCGCGCTTCGCGGCGCAGCTCGCGGCGTCGCTCGACGAGAGGGCTGCGACGCCCGGAGACTGAAGTCATCGTAAACGATTGACTGAATTAATCAGGTATCCTATCGGTTCGCCCCATCGCCACCTGGCCGCCCTTCGAAGGGCCGCTCTGGAAGCCTCAGACCGCGTGAGCTTCAGGGCCAGGGGGACAATATGCGTGAGTGGATCGCCGGCGCGGCCGGCATGGCGGCGGGGGCGCTGGCGAGCGCCGCTCCGGCGGACGAATACGTCCTCCGCGAGATCACCGTCTATGGCGGCGCGCGGGACGAGCGGGCGCTGCTCGACACGCCGAACGCCGTGTCGGTGGAGACGGGCGAGGCGCTCGCCCGACGCCAGGCCTCGACCTATGAGGAGCTGATCGGCGATCTCCCCGGCGTCACCATCGAGCGCGGGCCGCGCGGCGTCAGCCAGGAGCCGAACATCCGCGGCTTCCAGGACGAGGAGATCGTTCTTCGCCTCGACGGGGCGCGGCAGAACTTCAATCTCGCCCATCGCGGGCGCTTCTTCACCGATCCGCTGGTCCTGAAGCGGGTGGAGGTGCTGCGGGGCGGCGCCTCCACGCTCTTCGGATCGGGCGCGCTCGGCGGCGTCATCTTCCTCGACACGAAGGACGCCGAGGATGTGCTGGAGCCGGACGAGACGCGCGCGGCGGAGGTGACGATCGGCTACAACACGCAGGGCGACGAACTTCTCGGCGCGACCACCTTCGCGATGCGGCAGGGCCAGTTCGACGCGCTCGGCTTCCTGTCCGGCCGCCCGCGCTTTTCCGATCTCGAGGATGGCGGCGGAAACACGATCCTCGACAGCGAGATCGACGCCTATAGCGGCCTCGGAAAGCTCGGCTGGAATATCGCGCCGGGCCACCGGGTCGAGCTGACCTACCAGCGCTACCACGACAACGGCGAAACCCCGCCCAACACCGACGCCGCGAGCACGCCGACCGGCGTGGTGAACCGAGACCTCATCAACCAGTCCGCCCGCCTCGCCTGGGACTGGGATGCCGGCGACGGCGCGATCGATCTCAAGACGCTGTTCTACTGGAACCGTTCCGACGTGGACGAGGACCGCATCTTCGACGGCCGCTTCGACACCTCGAGCTTCGAGACATTCGGCTTCGAGGCGACCAATGTCAGTCGCTTCGATTTCGGCCTGCCGGTGACGGTCTCTTACGGCGTCGAAGCCTATCGGGACCGGCAGGAGGCGACCCGCGACGGCGCTCCCCGCACCCAGAACCCTGACGCCGACCAGCGCTTCCTCGCCGCCTTCGCGCAGGCCGATATCGAGCTGGTGGAGGGTCTGACGATCACTCCCGGCATCCGGCTCGACCATGTGCGGACGGAGCAGGACGGCGCCTCCGCGACCAACGATCTCGAGCCCTCGCCGCGGCTCGCGATTTCCTGGCGGCCGGCGGAGGGGGCGCAGCTCTTCGCTTCGGCCTCCTATTCCTTCCGCTCGCCTTCGCTTACCGAGCTTTTCCCGACGGGCGTTCACTTCGCCATTCCGGGGTTCCCGCTCGGGCAAGGGACGACCTTCACCGGCGTCAACCAGTTCGTTCCGAACCCGAACCTGAAGCCCGAGCGTTCGCTCGCCTTCGAGATCGGCGGCCGCTACGAGACCGGCGGCGTCGCCCAGCCGGGCGATCGGCTCTCCTTCGGCGTCAACGGCTATTACGCGCGCGTCGATGACTACATCGACCAGATCGTCACCTTCATCGACTTCAGCACGGGCGTCTTCAACCCGGTCACCGGCAACTTCGAGGTGGGCGGCACCACCACGACCCGGAACGTGGATGCCGAACTCTACGGCCTCGAGGTCGAGACGCAGTATGACGCCGGGCTCTGGTTCGCCGGCCTCGGCGTGACAGTGCCGCGGGGCGGCGACCGGGCGGGCGGCGAGCTTGGCACGGTGCCGCAGGACCGGCTGGTCGCCATCGCCGGCTTCCGCCCGGTCGATGGGCTGGAGATCGGCGGCCGCGCGACGGTGCTCCGCAAGCTCACCGCCGGGGACCTGCCGGCCGGCGCGACGCCGGTGGACGGGGCGGCGGTGTTCGACCTCTTCGCCACCTATGCGCCGGAGGACGGGCCCTTCGCCGGAGCGATCTTCCGCACCGGGATCGATAACGTCACCGACAAGAACTACCGCGTGCATCCGTCGGGCCTGAAGAGCCCTGGGATCGCCGGCAAACTCTCCGCCACCTTCCGGTTCTGAGGCAGCCCATGACCGACGCCGCCCTTCTTTCCCTCGCCGAAGCCTGGGAGGCCGCCCGCGCCGCCGAGCCCCATGCCCGCCCGCGGGATGTCGCGAAACGCCTCGGCGTCTCCGAAGGGGCGCTGGCGGAGGCGCGGGTCGGCGGCGGCTTCCGGCGGCTCGCCGGAACCGGGCCGGCGCTCGGACGAATCGCTCAGGCGCTGCCGGGGCTCGACCGGGTGATGACCCTCACGCGCAACGACGCGGCGGTTCACGAGACCAAGGGCCGCGCGGGCGCGGCCGAAGTCGAGGGCGGCATGGGGCAGACGACAGGCGAGATCGACCTCCGTGTCTTCCCGGGCCGCTGGCGGGCGGCCTATGCGGCGGAGGAGGCGGCGCGTTCCGGCCTTCGCCGCTCGATCCAGATCTTCACCGCCTCCGGCGAAGCGGCGCTGAAGATCTATGCCGAGGAGGGGACGGATGGGGACGCCTGGGCCGCGCTCACGGCGGAGGAATCCGAGGCGCCCGTCGCCTTCGACCTCGCTCCAGCGCCGAAGGCGGACCGGCCGGATGCGGAGATCGACGTGGCGAAGCTCCGCGCCGGATGGGGCGCGCTCGGCCATACGCACGACTTCCACCGGCTGTTGATCGAGACGCGCGTCGGCCGGCTTCAGGCGCTGCGGCTTGCGGGCGCGGACTACGCGCGCCCGGCGCGCGAAGGCGCGACGGACCTGCTGCTCCGCGGCGCCGCGGCGGCCGGCACGAAGATCATGTGTTTCGTCAGCAATCCCGGTTGCATCCAGATCTATTCCGGCCCGGTGGAGCGGATCGTCG
>CALFYQ010000373.1 GCA_937952085.1 uncultured Paracoccaceae bacterium
CGCCGCGAGGCGGCCGTTGGTGGAGGTGCGAAGCGCCTCCTCCGTCACGGCGTCGAGCGAGGCGTTGAGCGCGGCGGCGGTGACGGGCGCGCCCCAGTTCCCGGCCTCGTCGGAGACCTGGAACTCGTAGCGGTCGAGGTCGAACCGGTAGGTGACGAAGGATTTCGACATCATCGTGTAGAGCGGCAGCGCCAGCGCGACGATGAGGTAGAGCGCGACGACGCCGATCAGCAGGCGCTTGACGACGCCGTCCCGGTCCAGCTCGATCCGGGGCGCGCGGCCGGCCGGCAGCGCCGGTGCGCTCACGGCTCGGCCCGGAAGACGAGGACGCGCTCGGCCGGGATCTCGAAGAGCACGTCGAGCCCTTCGGTGAGGCCGAGACGGCGGACGGCGTTCATCGAGAGGTTCGCGACCACTTCGAGATCGCCGAAGCCGCCGCCTTCGAGATGCGCCCGCCAGTGCGAGCCGAGGAATTCCATGTCGGCGATGCGCGCCTTGACGAGGTTGGCGGCGCCGGAGCCTTCCTGCGTCGGCTGCTGGGGCAGGATGTCTTCCGGGCGGATCGCCACGACGACCTTCGCCCCCTCGGGCAGCGACGAGGGCGCGGCGCGGAGCCTCGTCGCGCCGAAGGCGACCGTGCCGCCTTCGAGCCGGGCGGCCGCGCGGTTCGTCTCGCCGACGAAATCGGCGACGAAGGGCGTGGCCGGGTGGCGGTAGATCTCGGTCGGCGTGCCGACCTGCTCGATCACGCCGTGGTTCATCACCACGATGCGGTCGGCCATGGCGAGCGCCTCTTCCTGGTCGTGCGTCACCATGATGGTGGTGACGCCGAGCTTTCGCTGAAGCTCCTTGATCTCGTGCCGGAGATGGACGCGCACCTTTGCGTCAAGCGCCGAAAGCGGCTCGTCGAGAAGGAGGAGGCCCGGGCTGACGGCGATGGCGCGGGCGAGCGCGATGCGCTGCTGCTGCCCGCCGGACAACTGCGACGGGTATTTCGCGGCCTGGTCGGGCAGGCCGACCAGCTCCAGCAATTCGGCGACGCGGGCGTCGATCTCTTTCCGCGGCCGGCGCGCGTTCTCGAGCCCGAAGGCGATGTTGTCCCGCGCCGTGAGGTTCGGGAAGAGCGCGTAGGACTGGAAGACGATGCCGTAGTCGCGCTTCGAGGGAGGCAGGGTGGTGATTTCCGCGCCGCCCTGCCAGATCGCGCCGCGGCTCTGCGGGTCGAGCCCGGCGATGCAGCGCAGAAGCGTGGTCTTGCCGCAGCCGGAGGGGCCGAGGAAGCAGACGAATTCGCCCCTGTCGATCTCCAGCGAGACGTCGCGGAGCGCGACGAACGCGCCGAACGCCTTCCAGACGTTCTCGATCTTCAGATAGGCCGCTTCGGCCGCGTCCCGCCGTACGGGCGCGCCCGATTCCGTCAAAGCATTCATGCCCGCCCCGTCATTCCGTCCGCGTGATGGGCGCCGCCTCGGCGGCGGCGCCCGGCGATGCGGACCGGCTCAGCTCTTCGGCTCGGACTTCGTGTCGTAACGCTTCGTCCACTCTTCGAGGATCTTGGCGCGATTGTTGGCCGCCCACTCGAAGTTGTTGTCGATCATCGCGTCTTCGATGCCCGCGGGGAAGTGCTCGACCGGCTTGGCGACGCCGGGGATGCCGACAACGGCGTAGCCGACATTGTACATCTCCATCGCCTTGCGGCTGATCGACCAGTCGACCAGCGTCTTCGCGGCCTCTTCCTTCTCGGTGCCGGCGACGATGGCGGTCGCCTCCATGTCCCAGCCGATGCCCTCGGACGGGATGATGATGTCGATCGGCGCCCCGGCGGCCTTGGATTTCGCGCCGCGGAAGGCGAAGGAGACGCCGATCGCGGCCTCGCCGGCCGCCGCCATCTTGCAGGGCTTGGAGCCTGAATGGGTGTAGGCGGCGATATTGGCGTGGAGCTTGTCCATATACTCCCAGCCCTTCTCCTCGCCGAAGATCTGGAGCCAGCTGGAGACGTCGAGGAAGCCGGTGCCGGAGGAGGAGGGGTTCGGCATCACGACATGGCCGGCATATTCCGGCTTCGTGAGATCCATCCAGCTCGTCGGCGCGGTGAGGCCGAGCTTGCCGCCCTCGACCGTGTTGAAGCAGATCGCGGCGACCCAGGCGTCCATGCCGACCCAGGAGGGCGGGTTATCGCCGTCACGGAACTTCGCCGAGAGCGCGTCGAGGCCCTTCGGCGCATAGGGCTCCAGCATGTCCTCGGTCTTGAGGACGAGGAGCGAGGTGGCGGCGAGGCCCCAGACCACGTCGGCCACCGGGTTGTTCTTCTCGGCGAGGAGCTTCGCCGTGATGACGCCGGTCGAATCGCGGACCCAGTTGATCTTGATGTCCGGGTGGTCCTCGTTGAACGTCGCCGCGTAGCGGGCGAGGTCCTCGGCTTCGACGGCGGTGTAGACCGTGAGCTCGGTTTCGGCGACGGCCATCGTCGCGCTCAGAACCAGCGCCGCGGCGCTCGAAGCCAGTAGTCGTTTCATCGTGGTGCCTTCCTGTTGCATGTCGTGGGTATGATTTTAGACCCGCGGCTGCTTTCGCGCGCCGGTCGCTCTCCGGACAACGGTTTCCCCGACCGTTCCCGCGCCTTGCGGGTGAGGCGACATTCGCTCGTGCAGCATCTCGTTCCTGTGAGGGTAGGTAATCGCGGATCGATTAGTAAAATCTATTCGACTTATGTGACAATCGATACCGGCGATGGCGTTTCAGGGGGCCGCGGCCAGCGCCATCACGCCGCAGGCGACGATGACGGCGGCGAAAAGGCGGCCTTTCCACGGCCGTTCGTGAAAGAGGATCACCCCGAGCAGCGCGGCGATGACGACGCTCGATTCCCGCACGGCGGAGACCGCGCCGATCGGTGCGAAGGTCTTCACATGGAGGACGATGCCGTAGGCGGCGACCGAGAGGAACCCGCCAATCAGGCCAACCGCCGCCGTTCGCAGCCCGAGCGGCGCGCGCACCCGGGCGCGGTTGCCGGCGATGAAGAGGACGACCGGCGCCTCCAAGAGGAAGAGCCAGCCGATATAGGCGTTCGGGTCGCCCGCCCGCCGCACGCCGATCCCGTCCGCGACGGAATAGGCCGCGATGCACAGGCCGAGGAGCAGCGCGTAGGCGAGCGCCTGCCGCGAGCCGGCGCGCCCGCCGAGAAAGGCGAGAAGGCCGATCCCCGCCGAGACCGCCGCGACCCCGACCCAGCCGAGCGGGCTGAGGTTCTCGCCGATGATCAGGAAGGTGGAGACGGCGACGAGCGCGGGCGCGACGCCGCGCGCCACCGGATAGGCTTGGCTGAGATCGCCGACGCGGTAGGAATGGAAGATGAGAACGTAATAGCCGTAGTGGACGACCGTCGAGGCCAGCAGCGAGGGCCAGCTTTCCGGCGCCGGCGGCGGCGAGATGGCGGTGAGCGCTAGGCCCGCGATCACATGCGCGGCGGCGATCCCGGCGAGCGATGCGGCCCGGTCGGGCGCCGCCTTCACCATCGCGTTCCAGGAGGCGTGGAGGAGGGCCGCGAAGAGGACGAGCCCGAGCGCGAGCGGGCTCATGCGGTCTCCGCCAGCACCGCGTCCTCGACGATCGAGAGAGCGCGGTCCAGATCGGCGCGGGAGATCACCAGCGGCGGCGAGAGCGTCAGCACGTTGCCGGCGCTGATCTTGAAGGAGAGGCCGGCTTCGAGGCAGCGGTAATAGATCCGCTCGGCGCGGGCGGGAGCGGGCGCCCTGGAGGCGCGATTCTCGACGATCTCGACGCCGAACATCAGGCCGCGGCCGCGCACGTCTCCGACGATGGAGGCGGCCGCGAGGCGGTCGCGGAGCCGGTCCATCGCATGGGCGCCAAGCTCGGCGGCGCGCTCCGCCAGCCCTTCCTCGCGGATGACCGCGATCGTCTCCAGCGCGGCGCGGGCGGTGACCGGGTTCTTTTCATGGGTGTAGTGGCCGATGGCCGCGTCGCCGCAGAGATCGAGATCGCGCCGCGCGACCACGGCGGCGATGGGCAGGATGCCGCCGCCGAGCGCCTTGCCGATGGTGACGATGTCGGGGACCACGCCGTCATGCTCGAAGGCGAACATGCGGCCGGTCTTGCCGAGGCCGGTCGGGATCTCGTCCATGATCAGCAGCGCGCCGTGCCGGTTGCAGGCCGCGCGCACGGCTTTCCAGAAGCCCGGCGGCGGCACGACTGGTACCGCGCGCATCGGCTCGGCAATGACGGCCGCGACATCGCCCTCGCGTTCCAGCACGAAGTCCACCATTTTCGCGCAGGCCAGCCCACAGGTCTCGGGGCCCGCATGGCCATAGGCACAGCGATAACAATTGAACGGCGCGACATGTTCGGCGCCGGGCAGCAGCGGCCCCGCGATATGGCTGCGGAACGTCGCCTCTCCGCCAACCGACGAAGCTCCGAACCCCGCGCCATGGAAGGCGTCCCAGAAACTGATCGTCTTGAACCGCCCGGTCGCCGCCCGCGCGATGCGGAGCGCCACCTCGTTCGCGTCCGAGCCGCCGGTGGTGAACAGCACCTTGCCCAGATCGCCGGGGGCGAGCGCCCCAAGCGTTTCGGCCAGCTCCACCGACACCTCATTGGTGAAGCGGCGCGGCGAAAAGCTCAGGGCATCAAGCTGGTCCTTGATTGCGGCCACAACGCGGGGATGGCCATAACCGATATGGTGTACCGAGTTGCCATGGAAATCCATGTAGCGCCGCCCTGCCGTATCCTCGATCCAGATGCCCTCGGCCCGGGCGATGGTGGAGACGCAGGGCGACGACAAAGACTGGTGCAGGAACGCCTCCGCGTCGCGCAGGAGCAGGTCGCGCGTGGCCGGGTCGGGGTGCCGCGCCGCCCATGCCGCCCGCGCCTCCGACCTGTTGGACTCGCCCTCCGTGTGTGTCATCCCGCCTTGCGTCTTCATCTTGCCCCATATACCTCCGCCGGAGGCTCCCGAAGCCGCGACGCGCTCACCGCGGCCAGGGAAGCGAATAGGTCTTCACGTTGGTGAAGAACTTC
>CALFYQ010000374.1 GCA_937952085.1 uncultured Paracoccaceae bacterium
GTCGCGTCGTTCATCGCGCCGCCGAAATTCTCCTTCATGTAGAGCTTCGGCGTTTCCGGGTTCGTTACATCTAGGATGACGAGGCCCTCGGCGCCCGCGGCGATATAGGCGTGCGAGCGCGCGACATGGAGGTTCCGCGCATCGGAGATCGGGAAGAAGGCGCCCTCGACGATCTGCGGATCCCACTGGTTGGTGACGTCGACCACCTGCATCCCCTTGTCGGTGGTGACGAAAAGATAGCGGAACATGTGGTCGACATAGCGCGCGCCGGGGAGCGGGATCGTGGTGACGAGTTTCGGCTCCAGCGGCTTGTCGATGTTCACCACGGCGACGCCCGAGGGCACCGTGATGTAGACGTATTCGCCCCGGACGATGAGGTAGGAGGCGCCGTCGAGCGCGCCGCCCGGATTGAAGGTCACCGCCCGCTCGATGAAGTTGTTGCGCGGCTCGCCGTCCTGGAAGGTGTCGCTCTCGAAGAGGATCAGTCCCTCCTCGGCGTCGCTGACATAGGCGTAGCGATAGAGCGGGTGGAAGGGCTGCTCGAGGTTCGTCTTGAACATCAGCTCGGGCCCGTACTTCTCCTGCCGGGAGGGCAGGATCGCCTGCTCGGTCGGCAGGGCGACGCAGGTGGCGCGCCTGGTGTCGATATGCGCGTCGTGGCCGAGCGGGCTGAAGGGCGCCGAGAGGATCCGGTCCGAGATGCCCTTGTTGGCGATCGAGGCGACGTCATAGACCTGCACGCCGTCGCCCTGCGAGGCGTAGAGATACTCTCCGCGCAGCTGGAGGCAGCTCACCGTGCCGGGCGTCGACTGGCTCGAGACCATGTTCTTCTCGTCCCAGGCCAGCTGCTTGTTGCGGGCCTGCATCATCTTCCAGTCGTCCGGATAGGCGTATTTGTGCAGGTACGAGCCGTAGACGGCCTGCGGCTCCTCCCATTCGGTGACGCGGACGGCCTGGATGCCGCCTTCCTCGCCGATGAAGGCATGGTGGCCGACGAAGTCGATGAAGTTGGTCCCGAGGATCAGCAACTGCGCGATGATCGCGTTGTTGTCGTTCTGCTCGGAGATGTGGCAGTCGGTGCAGGTCTTCGTCTCTTCCTTCCGCACCGTGTGCGGGAAGTGCGGCGCGAGCGCCTGGGAGGAATAGCCGGCCGCCGAGACGGGCGGCTGCTGGACGTAGATCCGCTCGCGGTTGATGTTGGTCGAGGAGAGAACGAGCGCCGAGGAGGAGCGGATCGGCGCGATCTCGCCGCCCTTCACCGGGCCGTGCTTGCCGAGCTGGAAGATCTGGTCGCGCGCCACCTGCGGGTTGTAGGAGGCCCAGTTTCTTGTCTCGCCGCCCTCGTAGTGGTGCCGCTCGGTCTTCCAGTTCGCCTCGATCGGCAGGTGGCAGCCGCCGCAGGACGTGGTCCAGGAGGTGTGGCAGGCGAAGCAGGCCATCTCCTCGTCGTCATGCGCGAGGTCGCCCATCTCGCCGGGGCCCCAGTTCTGCGTCGTGTCGCTGGCGCCGGAGAACCGGCCCATCAGCTTCGCCCGCGCCGCCTTCGCATTGTAGTCACGGCTGCCGGGTGTGACGGCGTTCTTCACCAGCGAGACTTCCCATTCGAGGCCGGGATTCACGATCGAGCGCTGGATCAGCTTGTTGCCGTACCATTCGAAGCGGCGCTGGCCGTCCGGGTTGCGGAGGAGCGTCAGGTCCTGCCCGCCGGGCCGCGCGGCCGGGCCGCTCGTGCGGAGCGTCGGGAAGGCGCGTACGGTGCCGTGGCAGTCTCGGCAGCGGATCTCCACCGCCTGCGCCACCTCGCCGTGCATGTAGCCGTTGCCGTGGGCGTCCTGGCCGAAATGGCAGTCCACGCAATGCATGCCCTTCTCGGCATGGATCGAGTTCATGTGGACGGCCTTCTCGAACTTCTTCGGATCGTCGTTCGAGACGACGCGGCCCTTGGCGTCGAGCAGGTCGCCCTCGCGGTTGCGCTTGAAGATGGCGCGGAAGTTCCAGCCGTGGCCGTGGTAATCGGCGAACTGGGTGTCCTTCGCCTGCGGGTTGATGTTGGTCCAGACCTCTTCGAGGAAGGCGAGGTCGGCCCATTTGCCGCCGGCTGCGGCGGCCTCGGGGTTGCGGTCGAGGATCTCCCGCATCCGGCCCCAGGGGCCGTAGACCTCGTCGTCATGGCCGCCGGCCTCGCCATGGCCGCCTTCGCCGTGCTCGCCTTCGGGGGAGTGGAAGTAGGCGCGGGTGGCGACCTTCTCTTCCTTGCGGCGCTTCTGGCCGATGTCGCGGCGGCCGCGATCCACCTGCTTCTCGGGCCACATCAGCGGCGCGTCGGACTCGTAGTCCCACATCGTGTAGCCGAGATAGGTGTTCACGAACATGTTCGGCTGGTGCATATGGCAGGACATGCACTGCGAGGTCGGGATCGCGTTCGAGAAGACGTGGCGGAGCGGGTGCCCCTTCTCGCCCTTCATCTCGGGGATCTGCTCGCCGTTGATCGCCGGGTCGACGGTGATCGTCTGGCCCTTGTTGCCGTACTTCGCGTACTGACCCGAACTCACCCATTCCCGGTCGTTCGCATAGGGCACGTGGCAGGCGGAGCAGCCGGAGCTTCGATAGTCGCCCGGCTGGTCGTTGGTGCCCCAGAACCAGGTATGCGGGTCGTTCAGGCGGGTCTTGTGGATGTTGAGGACGGGAATGGCGACGCGGATGCCGGTCGCGTTGCCGCGGTTCGACTGCCGGATGTCGGGCCGGCCCGGCTCCTCGAGGCGCTGGAGCTGGCCGAGCGCGTTGGGCAGGCCGATCTCGGGGAACTGGGTGATGATGTTGCGCCCGCCCCGTTCGAACACGCGGAAGACGTCGGCCGCCGGAAGCACCTCCCAGGCCGGCATCGGGTAGAGTTTCGGCAGGATGCCGCGCGCCTCCATCGCCGGGGTGACGGCGACCGGGCTGTCGAGCACCGCCGGCTCGCCATCGCGCGTATAGGCCTCGCCGAGGACATAGCGCTTGAAGGGCAGGATGCCGTTGTTGTAAGCCGCGCCGCCCCAGAGCATCGCCGAGGTCGCCATCAGCGAGCGCTCCGCGGCCTGGATCTGCGGCATGTGGCAGGCCCCGCATCCTTCGCGGACAACGCGGTAGTCGGCCGGGTTCACGAAGCGGATGAATTCCGGGCTTTCCCGCATCGTGAGCGTGTAGCTCCGCTTCGGGTTGGCCGAGGTCGGCCAGTGCCAGGCCTGCGGATAGCGCGGCAGGACATGCGCCGCCTCAAGCGCGGCGTTGTAGCCGTGCGAGCCGGGCTTGTCGGCCTTGTCGCGGAAGACGTCCGCCTGGCCGCCATGGCAGTCGGTGCAGCCGATCGCGAGGCCGTCGCCGGTGTGCATGGTCGTCGAGTCGGTCGTCTCGTGGCAGGTCATGCAGCCGGCGGATTTCTGCGCCACGTCGGCCGGCGTCTGGCCATAGGGCGCCGGCGGATAGACCGGATAGTTCCGCTCGACCGGCTTCTCGCCGCCCGCGGCCCATGCGCCGGCCGCGGAAAGGCCGATCAGCGCGGCGAGGACGGGGGCGATGGGGAACCGGAGCATGGCCGCCTCAATAGGTGAGAATGACGTTCGCGAGGACGGAGTAGTACATGTCCCGCTCGCCTCTTGCCGCGTAGAGGTCGTTGAAGCCTTCGCCGGGGATCAGCGCCGCGCCGGAAAGCCGGACCACGAAGTTCTGCGTCTGGAACGGCCGCCAGATCGCCGCCACCGAGAGGTCGAGGCCGATGTCGTTGCTGATCGATCCCTGGTTCCGGAGCGCCTCCAGCGAGGAGGTGTCGTCGAACCACATGTAGTTGGCGTTGCCAGACAGGCGGAACTCGGGCGTCAGGTCGAAATCGGCGCCGAGGCCGACGAGGATGATGCCCGGGTTCACGAAGTTCGACTGGCCATGCTCCTTGTTCGGCCGCAGCGACGGGATGATCGCGTTGCGCGAGGAGAGGCCGACGCCGGAGCCGCCGATCAGCGGGATCTGCTGGCGGATCCAGTAGGAGGTGTCGCCGCCGGCGAATTGCGGGTTCTCGAAGATCGCGTCGAAGGCGGTGTTGGTGTTGTCGTTCGGGTCGCCGTCGCCGCTCGAATAGAGGGCGGAGAGCCGCCAGCGGGCCCAGTCGAAATCCCGGCTGAGCTCGGCCGCGGCGAAGAAGGCGGAGATATTCGCGTCCTGCCCGGTGAACGGGTTCCGGTCGTCGCCGAAGGCGTAGTAGGCGGAGCCGGTGAGGTTGTACTCGCCGATCCGGCCGTCGACGTTGTAGCCGAGATAGAAGACGTCGTAGTTCCGTCCCTGCTGGGTGCCGAAGGGGAACGGCCGGGCGAGGAAGTTGTTGTCGTCGAAGAAGCGGTCGTCGCCTTCCCGGTTTCGGTTGTAGACCGCCGTCACCTGACTGGTGAGGCCCAGCATCGGGAAGTCCTGCCGATAGACATTGGCGACGAAGATGTCGTCCTCGCGCGGGTCCTGGAACGGGTCGTTCAGACCCGAGTTCGTGTCCTTCTCCAGCCGGCGGAACCAGGCGAGGTTATACTGCCAGAGGTTGTTGTCCCAGTTGCCGAAGAAGCGGAAGCCGAGCTGGCTGTCCTGAAACAGGAAACCGCGGAAATCGCTCGAGAAGGGCTGAATGCCGGCGCGCACCGAGTAGAAGTCATAGCGGTCGGTGATGTTCGCGACGTGGTAGTCGACGAAGAGCTCGATGATCCCGTAATGGTGATCGAAGCGCGCCGTGCCCGCGCCCGGATCGGCGCGGAGCACCCGGCGCTCCTGCACGTCGGCGTAGTTGGCGTTGAGCACGCCGGTGTAGCGGAACTCGATGTCCTGCGGCCGGAACGCTGTGTCGCCGTTCACCAGGCTGAAGCCGTGGATGAAGTTCTGGTTGAAGATGTACTGGTCGGGCTTGCCGAAGATGTCGTTCGTGTTGGAGCGCGCCGTCGTCTGCACGCCGGTCGGCGTCGGGAAGCTGCGCGGCTCGAACACCGTGTCGGAGATGCCGAGCAGGATGAGGAAGCAGTTCGTCTCGCTCTCGCCGAGGATCGGCTCGAGGAAGGGGAAGCAGCTTCCATCCCAGATCGGCTTGTCGCCCTTCAGGGTGTTCTGGTCGTAGGGGTCGAGCGGGTTTTCCTTGATGAGGCCGAGCGTGTCGACGAGGCGCCAGCGGTCAGGAATGGCGAGGAAATCGTCCGGCCCGGCGGCCCGCGGCGGGGGCAGGGGGATCGCGGTCGGGTCGATATAGGGCTCGGGCTCGGGCGGGATCGGCGTAACGCCGACGGCCTGGCGGCCGCGCTGGAGCCGCGGCTGACCGTCGTCGCCTTCGCCGGTCAGAAGCACGCGGTCGTTCAGGAGGAAGCCGCCGGGGCGCAGTCGCGGGCCGGGCTCTCCGGCGCCGGGCGAGGGCAGGTTGGTCTGCTCCATGCCGGAGGAATCCGGCGTCCTGCGCCATTCGCTGTCGACCTGCGGCGCCGCGCCGCCGTCGGCGGGAACGCCCGAGACGGTCGGCGAGGCGGCCTGTTCGGAGCCGGGAAGCTGCCGGCCCTCGACGCCGGCGGGCCGCTCTCGCCCCTCGTCATCGACGATGGCGGGGTCGCGCTCGACCGGCGCCGGCACGTTCTCAGGCACGTTCTGGCGCGGATCAGGCTGCTGGTTCCGCCGCAGCACCTGGGAGAAGACGAAGTGCTCCCTCGCATCGTCGAGCGGCGCCGTGGACAGACGGATCTCCTCGGCCTCCAGCGGGGCCGCGACGCCCACGGCGAAGGCGGTTGCGAGAAGGGCGGCTCGGGCTCGACGCTCAGTCATCGTTTGGCTCCCTCGCGGCGCATGGGGGTCAAAGCACGCGGCACGGGTTCTGCACGTCGCTGTTGATGAAGGGGCGGAACGGGCAGCTGACATAGCGCAGGCGGTTTCCGCCGCCCTGCGCCGGGATCACAGTGTCGGAACGCATCGCCTCGGGCGCATGGCCGAGCCCGTTGCCGACGACGAGGCCGGCGCGGCGCAGGCCGAGCGAGGATATCATGTCGTCCTGGTCGATGCCGTCGCCGGAGACGCCAATGCCGCCGATCAGGAGGCCGTTCCGGTAGATCGGCACCGAGCCGGCGAAGATCTGCGCGCCGTTGGCGAGCGGCGGCCGCGGGAACGCGAGCGCGTCGCGCGGGCCGAGGCCGGAGCAGCCGACGGCCGTATCGTTGCCGAGGCCGAGGATGAAGAATACGTGCGTCAGGATGTTGCCGCCGATCAAGTCGAACTGGAGGCCGGTCGAGAAGGGCGACCAGTTCTGCGTCGGATCGGGCGAGTTGAAGGGGCGCGAGAACGGGCCGTTCGGGCTCGGCGCGCCGCTCTGCTCCTCTTGCACGCCATCGGGGAAGAACGGCCGGGAGAGGTTGCCGTTGCCGCGGTCGGAGAAGGCGATGGCGCCGTTGAGGACGTTGTTGCCGCCGATGAACTGCCGCGCCGCCGTCACGTAGCTCTGGAGCGGCGGGATGGTGACGTTCTGCAGCGCGTTGCCCGCGAGCGGGTTCGGCACCTGGACGGTCGCCCCGGCGACGCCGCCGAGCTCCACGCCCGCGGTGGCGGACGAGAAGAACATGGCGGTCCGCGCCTTCTGGAGCGACACGTCCGTGCCGAAGATCGGGCCGTCCGGCGTCCGGGCCACGCCGAGGATCGCGCCGTTCGTGTCGACGATCGAGACCGTGACCTGGATGCGGGAGTTCAGCGGCTGGCGGATCTGCGCGCGGCCGGCGAGCGCGACGCCAAGGGCCTCGTCGATCAGCTGCGTCACCTCGCGGCGGGTCAGCCGGTTGGCGGCGTTGCCGCCGGGCGTGTCGGTCGCCGCGCGGGGCGAGAAGCGCGGATTGCCGTTCCCATCCACTAGAACATAGGCGCTCTCGCTCTCGAACGGGCTGCCGCCGGCGAGGGTCGACGCCGGAACGTAGCCGGAGGCGGGGTCGCCATAGGCGGTGCCGGGCAGCACGTCCGCCGCGGTGCCGGTCGGCGCATTGTAGTAGCCGTTGACCGCGATCAGCGTCCCCTGCGACCCGAGGATCGAAGCGAAGCTCGGCGCGACGGCCGGGTTCGAGCGGAGCCGGTCGGTGTCGTCGACCGTGTCGGTGTAGCGGAGCGTGTTGCCCTCGACGGTGATCCGCGGCGCCATGATGTTGGCGGGCGGCTCGAAGCCGACCGTGCCTGCAAGGGCGATCAGCTCGTCCACCATCTGCGCGTCGGTGTCGATGTCGGTGACGCGGAGATCGAGCCCGTAGATCCCGTCCGCGATCACGCCGATGCCGCCGACATGGACGCCGTTCTTGTAGATCGGCAGGCCGCCCGGGTCGGCCGCGAGGCCGAGCGGCGAGCGGCGCGGCCCGACGGTGGAGCCCACCACCGTGCCCGCTCCGTTGTCGGAGGCGAAGCGGGTCGAGAGGTCGGAGCAGGGAAGCTGGCTGAACTGCACGCCGAAGAGCGGGCCGCCGGCCGCGAAGCTCTGTTCCGGGTTGAAGTTCTCCTGAACGATCTGGCTCGCCGTCCGCGTCGTGAAAGCGTTGCCGTTCGAGGAGAGATAGGCCCCGGTGACGGCCTTGGCGATGGCGCCGACCGGCGCCGCGCCCGGAATCACCAGCCCGTCGAGGCCGGAGCCGGCGGCGCCGACGAGAACGTCGCCCTGGAGCGGGCCCTGGTCGATGGTGCGGGGCACCTCGGCGATGGCCGAGAGCTGCGCCGGCGCGCCGTTCATCTGGAAGACGGCGAGCACGTTGCCGACCCGGTCCACCACCGCGATGGCGGCGGGCATGCCCTGCGCGTTCGCCTCCTGCACCGCCTGGGCGATGATCTGCTGCACGTCGGCGCTGGTGAGCGAGACGAGGGGCGGGAAGTCGATCAGTCCGGTGAAGCGGGTGCCGGGCTGCGGCGTCGCGCCGTCGTCGCTGCCGGTCTCGGCGCCGCCGCAGGCCGCAAGAAGGCCGAGCGCGGCGAGGCCGGTGACGCCGAAACGGAGGGCGGTTCGGAAAGTCATGGTCATTCGCTCCGCTCGGCCGCTTCGAACCATCCGTATTTCAGCCCCGCCGCCGTCCGGTAGGCGAGGGTCACGGTCATCGCGGAGACGCCTTTCGGCGGCGCCTCGAAGAGCTTGAAGACGAGATCGTCGCCTTCCTTCCGCGCGGCGGAGGGGATGAGCGAGGCGCGGTCGCCGTCCCACTCGGTCCAGAACCCGTCCCGATCCCGCATCCAAACGGCGTTGGAGGAGGCCGGGCGGATCATCGCATAGACCTCGAGCGCCTCGTCGCCGCCGGCGTCGATGCGCGCCTCCAGCGCGCCGCCCTTGTCGAAGGCGACCGCCGGAAGCGCGGCGCCCTCGGTCGTCAGCCGCTCCGCCGCGCCTGCCGGCGCGACCGCCAGGATCGTGGCGCAGAAGATCGCCGCCCATCCATGCCGCATAGGGTTCTCCCTCGTCTCAGGCCGCTGCTCTTTCGGCCCGATCACTGCGTCGTCCGCGCCACCGTCGTTCGTTCCGCCGCATTCCGGCGCTCGACCATCGCCGACCCGTGAGGCGGCGACCAGTTCTGCAGCCGGTCGACATGGAACTCGTGACAGGCGAGGCACTCGGAGGAGGCGGAGGCCCCCGCCTGCTCGCCCTTGTGGCAGTCACGACAGTTCTCGATCGGCGGCATCAGCACGTCGGTCGCGCTCTTGGAGGTCGTCGCGGCGTGGCAGGAGACGCAATCCATCGCGAAATGCGGCCCGTGGTCGAACCACGCCTTCGGCATCCAGTGCCGCTGCAAGAGCGCGCCCTGCACGGTCCAGACCGTGCGCCCGCGGCTGTCCGGTTCGGCGGCGGCCTGGGCGACGTGGCAGTCGCCGCAGAGGCTGACTTCCATGATCCGCTTCAACTCGAGCTCGGCCTGCTGCGAGGCCCATTCGAGCCCTTCGGAGCGCGCCGCGAGCGACATGACCTGGCCGGGCCGGCGCCGCGCGCTGTCTGCCGGCGCGCCGGGCACGTTGAGGCCGCCCTCGAGCACCCGCGCGGAATAGTAGTCGTGCACGATTTCCTGGACCTCGACCGGCTTGGCGTGCGGCAGTTCGCGCAGCACGTCGATGTTGTCGGGCTGGAACACGAGCTCGTGGCAATAGCCGCAATCGCGCTCCATCTCGATCGGCCGCATCAGCTCGCCGTCGGCCTGCGAGACGTGGCAGGTCTGGCAGTTCATGTCGAACGTCTTGTCGGCGACCCGGCCGAGCCCGCGCACCCCATCCTTGTTGAGATGGACGTCATGCGGAAACTTGAGGCCGGACTGTTCGACCAGTGGGAACTTCGGATCGAGCGGCGCGCGCTCGACCGTCGGCTGCAGCGTGCCGTCGACGTTCGTGCCGACGCCGGTGACTAGGGTCGGGCGGAACTGCGGATGCTGAAGCGCGAAGTCGGTGACGTCGTAGAGCGTCGTGGCCGGCAGGACGGCCTTCAGGTCGCCGTGGCAGTCGGTGCAGACGGCCGAGGCTTCTTCGATCGGGCTCTCGCCGCCGACATGCTCCTTGTGGCAGGCGCCGCAGCGGGCGAGCTCGGGCGCATTGGCCGCATCGGCATGGGACGCGACGTCGATGTGCTGTTTCGTCTCCGCATGGCAGGCGAGGCAGGCGCTGTTCGTCGTCATCTCGAAGGGGCGGAGGTGGCAGGCGGAGCAGTTCTCCGCCAGCCCGGCATGGACGTTCGACATCGGGCCGGAGAGCCACCAGCTTTCCATCGGCGTGTAGACCGGCGCGGCCGGCTTCTCGCCGCCCTCGGTCTCGGACTTCACGTAGGCTACGAGCGTGTCGATCGTGCCGGCGCGGTCCGCGGCCTTCTGCGGCGCGACCATGGCGTTCACCACCACGGAGGACGGGTCCGGCGCGGTGCGGAGCAGGATCGTCGAGAGCGGCCAGGCCAGGAAGGCGACCAGCGCCGCCAGCACCAGCACCCAGGAGAGCCGCCGCCGCGAGGGCAGGACATCGGCGATCCGCTGCGGCGAGCGGTGGGTCGTCGCCGCGACCTCGACCTGCTGGACCGTGACGGCGCCGTCGGAATGCTCCGGCTTCGCCTCGCAGCCAATCTCGAACGGGCCGATCCGGACCGTCTCGCCGGGCCGCAGCACGACATCGGCCTGCGCCTTGCCGCCGGCCTCGATCGGCGCGCCGCCGACGCCTTCGAGCTTCACGCCGCCGGGAACGATGGTGAGCGTCGCGTGGTGATAGGCGACCGAGACGTCGGGCAGGTTGACGTCCATGTCGGAGCCGCGGCCGACGCGGAAGCTGTCTCCGTCGAGCAGCGTCTCGCGGCGCGAGACGTCGTCGCTGTCGGGGCGCTTCTTGAGGGTGATCAGGGAAAGACGCATGACCGGACCCTCACCAGTAGAAGAACACGATGAAGACATGTGCCGTCAGCGTGGCGATTAGCGCCAGCGTCATCGGCACATGGATCCAGAGCCAGACGTCCATCATCGCCTTGAAGGAGAGATCGCGGCGGAGCCGGGCCGCGATCTCCGCCTTGCGGGAGAAGGCGGCCAGCATCTCGGTCGCGCTCGCCTGCTGTTCGGCGTCGGTCAGGCCATCCGCCAAAACCCGGGCCGCATCCCGCGCTCGGGCCGCGGGGCAGCGCCGGCTGGAGCCGGAGAGAAGTTGGAAAAACCCGCCGCCCATACGGGCTTCGAGGGCTATCTTGACCTGATCTGCGAAGCTGTCAGGCAGCCGCTGCGAAAGCCGCGCGAGCCGCGCGTCGAGCTCCGACATTTCCCGCCGGAGCCCGGCGACGGATTGGCCGGACATGTTCTCCGACATCATCCGCGGGTATCGGACATAGGCGAAGACGCCAAACGCGCCGGAAAGAATGACCGCCATCATAAGGGCGTAGGCGAGGGTATGAACGTTCCACCCGAACTCGAAGCCGGAATGGAGCGTCGCGATGACGATCAGCGAAAGTCCGAGATAGACATGCGCCGATGTCCAGCCCCGGATCGTCGTGGCGCCGGCGGCGAAGCCGCGCTTCTTCACTCCGAGCCAGGAAAGCCAGAGAATGATCAGCGCGCCGAGGCCGCCGAGCCCGTAGCCCACCCACGTGCCGCCGTTCCGCCCGCCAATCGGCGCGTAGGCGGAATAGGCGACGATGACGAGAAGGCAGAGCCAGCCCGACCGCTTGAACCAGCGGAAGCGCTCATGCGCCAGGAAGGAGACGTGGGCGGACATCTCAGGCTCCTTCCCGGATGCGGGCGAAGAGCTCTTCCGGCCCCATGCGGATCACCGCGCCGGTGGGGCAGGCCCGCACGCAGGCCGGGCCGCCATCGACCCCGGAGCAGAGATCGCACTTGCGGGCCAGTTCCTTGTTCTCCTTGGATTTCTTCGGCTTCGCGGCCTCGCCGGGCCCGTAGCTTCCTCCAAAAAGGAGCCAGGAGAAGAGCCCCGTTTTCGGCGGCGGCAGCGCCGAGAGCTTGATCGCGTCATAGGGGCAGTTGCGGGCGCAGTTGCCGCAGCCGATGCAGGTCTCGTTCACGTAGACCGCGCCGTTCGGGTTCCGCTGCAGCGCGTTGGGCGGGCAGTCCGCCATGCAGTGCGGCTGCTCGCAGTGGCGGCAGGAGATCGGCACGTGAATGTTGGCGTAGGTCGGCCCTGCGTCCCGGTCCAGCCGGGCGACGCCGTCATGCGTCTCGGCGCAGGCCTTCTCGCAATAGTCGCAGCGGACGCAGAGGCTCTCGTCGATGACGATGGCGTTGGTCGCCTCGCCGAGGCCGACCGAGGACAGGAACTCGATCTTCCGGCTGAGCTCGTCGTCGGAGATCTTCTGGTTGTCCTCCTCGCGCTCGCGCGCGACGCGGTCGACGATGGCGCGAAGCTTCGGCTTCTGCGCGAGGAGCGAGCGGAAGAGCGCGCCGTCGAGCTCCACCGCCTCCACCGGCACCGTCGCGCGCACCGTGGCGGAGCGGACCTGATGGAAAAGGAGCGCCATCTCGCCGACGAACTTGCCGGCCGGGACATAGGCGAGCACCACGTCGGAATTGCCGATCCGCTTCGAGACGGTGCAGGAGCCGGAGCGGATGACGTAGAGCGCGTCGCCCTCGTCGCCTTCCTTGATGAGCGCCTCGCCGCGCGAGAACTTCTTCGTCTGCGCGGCGGCGATGAGTTCCGAGAGGTCGTCCCGGGTCAGCTCGGGCGAGAGGAAGGTCTGGAGCTGGCGGAGGATCGCCGTCTCGTCCATCACCTGCTTCGCCACCGGCGAAGAGGCGATGAGCTTGAGCGCCGCGGTGCGCGGGATCTCGATGCAGACGGCGCCCTTGCCGGTCCGGTCCGCGATCACCGTCGCGGTGCGGCGGCGGCCCATGATGAGGCCCATCTCGCCGAAGAACGCGCCCTGCGGCAGGCGGAAGACCTTCTCCTCCGTCACCGGGATCTCGACCGAGCCCTCGTGGATGACGAAGAGGCTGGCGCCCGCCTCGTCCTTCTTCATGAAGGCCTCGCCGGGCTTCTTGAAGTGGAACTCGGCGTCGAGCAGGAACTCGGAAAGCTGAAGGAGCGTCAGGCCCTGGAAGAGCGGCGCCGCCGCCTTGATCTTCTCCAGCATGGACTGGACGTCGGTGAAGCCCGGGATCACCTGGAACTTCTTCGCCAGCTCCTTGCGGATGATGCTTTCAACCGGGTCGCCGACGATGGTGTGCACCACCTCGTAACCCTGGTTCATGCAGTGCTTGATCAGCGGGTAGCCCGCCAGCGCGCCGATGATGTAGACGCCCGGCCGGTCGGATTCGTAGACCTCGTTCACCCGCGGCACGTCCGCGCCGGCCTCGAAGACGCCACCGCACTGCTCGACGAACGCCTTCGGCGCCATCGCGCCGAGGCGCGCGATCACCCGGTCGGCGGGCACGACGCGCTCGCCCTCCGGCGTCTTCAGCACGATCGCGCGATCTTCGACGCGGACCGGCTCCGCATTGTAGGCGCATTCGAGCAACTCGTCCTTGATGGCCGAGAGGATGAGCGAGACGTTGCCCGACTTCGCGCGCGCGAATTCGCGGCTGCGGTTGACGATGGTGACGCGATTCTGCGCCTGGGCGAGGGCGACCGCGTTCTCGATCGCCGCGTCGCCGGCGCCGATGACCACGACGTCCTTGTCGAAATAGTCCTTCGGGTCGTCGAGCTGGTATTCGGTGACGCCGTTGTCGGCGCCCGGAATCTTCCGCGGGTCGAGCTTGCGGAGGTTCCCCTGGAGGCCGATGGCGAGGACGACGTTCTTCGCGCGAACCGTCTCCCCCTTGGCTGTCTTGAGCGTGAAGTCCCCCTTCTCGCCCTCGATGGCCGTCACTTCGGCGTTGAACTTGATGTTCACCTTGGCTTCGGCGCAGCCGTCGTCCCACCAGCCGAGTATGTTCTCCCGCGTGTCGGCCTCGAACTTCAGGTCGGACTGCAACGGCAGGTTGTCCGGCGTGGCCATGACATACTTGCCGCGCTGGTACTTGTAGATCGTGTCCGAAAGGTGGTCGGTCCGTTCAAGTAGAACGTGGCTCAGCCCAAGCTTCGCCGCCCTTGCCGCTGCGCTCGCGCCTGCCGGCCCGGAGCCGACGATGGCGATTTCATAGATGTCCGTCATCACGCCCCCGGTCGCAACGCGAGGCGATCATGAGTCTTTTGGCTCTGACGGTCAACGTTTGCGTGTCTTGCGGCGCCGCAAATCGTGCGTCGCGTCACGCTCCGATCATTCGCGGGTTGCCGTAACGTGGTAGCGGCCGCCGCCGCCGCAGCAATGTGTCAAAATTAGGACGTAGCGGCCCGGGCGCAAGTCCGCGCCCAGGCTAAAGCCGTAATCGGCGCCCGAATCGTCATCGGCGGCGACCGCGGCGCCATCCGCGGTTTCGAGCCGCGCGGCGAGATCGGTCGCGCCTTCGGAGGCGAAGGCGATGCGCCCCGGCTCCGTCACCTCGACCGTGAGGCGCGCCTCCGCGCCGAGGGCGAGCGCGCCTTCGGCCGTTTCCCCGGGCGAGAGGGCGCCCGCGACGTCTCCGGTCTCGCCGCCCTCGCCGGGCAGGATCAGCAGCGGGATTTCGGCGACGGCGCGGAACGGATCGTCCGGCGTGTAGATCCGTAGGGTGGTCTCGCCCAGTTCGGCGTCGGCGCCGGCCTCCAGCGCGACGAAGGCCGCGCCCTCGCCGTCGAGTTCGATCTCGGCGAGAACGCCGTCCGGGCCGCGGGCGACCGCGCCGTCGGGCGGCGCCTTCGCCAGCGGGGCGACCGCCGCGCCGCCGCGGGGCAGGGACACCGTCTCGCCCGCCTCGTCGCGCGCCGCTTCGAAGGGGCTCGAGGTCGGCGCCGCGCCGCCGAGGGCGGAGACCATGCGGCGGAGCGCGTCGCAGGCGTCCCCTGTCGTCAGCGCCGCGCCGTCATGGAGCGAGATGCCTTCCGGCCCGGTCTCGATCATCACGGGCTGCGCGGCGAGCCCGGCGCCGGCGGCCTGGCCGTAGAGCGTTTCGGCGGCCCGCTTCGCGCCGAGCGCGGCCTCGGCCCAGAAGGCGGCGGCCGCGGCGTCTTCCGGCGTCGCCGGGGCGATCTCCACCCCGTTCGGGCCGAGCTGCAGCCAGACTAGGCCGGCCGGGGCCTCCGCCGCGCGGAGCGTCTCGCAGGCCGCTTCGAAATCGCTTTCGGCGCGGGCGAGGGCGGAGAGCCAGGCGTCGAGCCCCGCCGCGCCGGCCGGGCCGGCGGCGAGGAGGAGCGCGAGCGCCGCGGCCTTCATCGCGCCGCCTGCCGGGCGACGAGGCCGAGCGCGGTGAGGATGGTCCGCGCGAAGGTGAGGCCGCCGAGCCCGTCCACGTCCCGCTCCGGCATGAATTCGACGAAATCCATCGCCCGGATCCGGGCCTTCG
>CALFYQ010000375.1 GCA_937952085.1 uncultured Paracoccaceae bacterium
GGCGTGAAAGCCGGGCGCGCCGGTGGCGTAGGCCATCGGCGAGCCGTGCATGTTGCCGCTGGTGGTCGTGTCGGGCGTGTGAAGATCGGGGTGCGCGTCGAGCCAGAGGACGAAGAGCGGCTTGCCCGACTCGGCCGCCCGCTCCGCCATGGCCGGAATGGTGCCGGCGGCGAGGCTGTGATCGCCGCCGAGGAAGATCGGGAAGCACGTCTCGCGCCGGGCCGCCTCGTGGATGGCGTGGGTCCAGGCGACGATCCAGCCGAGATTCTTCACCGCCGGGTTGGGGTGGGAGGCGGAGGCCGGGGCGGGCGGGCGCACGTCGCCCCGGTCCACCACCTCATGGCCGAGCGAGGTCAGCGCCTCGGCGATGCCGGCGACGCGATAGGCCTCCGCGCCCATCTGGCAGCCGGATTGCGCCGCGCCGGCATTGGTCGGCGCCCCGATCAGGGCGATCTCGGTCATCCTCGGCGCTCCCTCGCATTATCGTTGGCGGGACAATAGCCGCGCCCGCGCCCGCAGGCGAGGCTTGCTAGACCGGCCGCGCCGAAGCCTCCAGCGCCGGATAGCGGAGGAAGAGGGTGACGCCGCGAAGGCCGAGGAAGAGGAGGAGCGCGGCCCAGAGCCCCTCCGCCCCGAAGGCGGCCGAAAGCGGCCAGAGCGCGGCGAGAAAGCCGGCCAGCGAAAGCGCGACGGCGTTCCGCATGTCCCGCGTCCGTGTGGCGCCGATGAAGATGCCGTCGAGCATGAAGGCCGGCGCGCCGACGAGGGGCGCGATGGCGATGAAGGGGAGGAACCGGCCGGCCTCCGCCCGCACCTCCTCCGCCTTCGCCATCAGCGCGACGATCTCGCTCCCGGCGAGGGCGAAGGCGAGCGCGACGACGAGGGAGAAGCCGCCGGCCCAGAGGCTCGTCATCCAGGAGGCGCGGCGGAGCGCGGCCGGGTCCCGCCCGCCCATGGCGCGGCCGACCAGGGCCTCCGCCGCGAAGGCGAAGCCGTCGAGCGCGAAGGCGGAGAAGGTCATGAACTGCATCAAGACCTGGTTCGCCGCGAGCGTGGCGTCGCCGAACCCGGCCGAGCGGAAGACGAAGACGGCGAAGGCCGTCTCCAGCAGGATCGAGCGGAGCATGATGTCTCCGTTCACCGCGGCCATGCGGCGGAGCCGCGCCGGCGCGAGGATGAGCGCGCGGTTCCGCCAGTCCCGCCCCGCGAAGGCGTCGCGGCAGAGGAAGAGGCCGAGCGCGAGGCCGCTCCATTCCGCCGCCAGCGTGGCGTAGGCGACGCCTTCGACGCCCCAGCCGAAGCCGAGCACGAAGGCGAAGTCGAGCGCGACGTTGAGCCCGTTGGTCCAGAGCTGGACGAGGAGCACCGCGCGGGTCCGCTCCCGCGCGATCAGCCAGCCGGAGACGGCGAAGGCCGAGATCGCCGCCGGCGCGCCCCAGATGCGGATGGAAAGATAGCTCCGCGCCAGCGCCTCCACCTCGCCGGAGGCCGGCGAGAGCCGGAAGGCGAGGGCGAAGAAGGGCGCCTGGAGAAGGACGAGCAGGAGCCCGCCGGCCGCGCCGATCATCAGGCCGCGGACGAGAAGGGCGGAAACCTCCCGCCCGTCACCGGCGCCGATCGCCTGTGCGGTGAGGCCGGTCGTTCCCATACGGAGGAAGCCGAAGGCCCAGTAGAGGAAGGAGAGGATGATGGCGCCGACCCCCACCGCCCCGATCGGCGCCGCCTCGCCAAGCTGGCCGACGACGCCGGTGTCGACCGCGCCGAGGAGCGGCACCGTCGCGTTGGCGAGAAGGATCGGCAGCGCGATGCGGAGCACCCGCCGGTGCGTCAGAACCTCTCGGGCCTCGGCGGTCACGGTCGCGGCGCGTCCGGCATCAGGAAATGGCCGTGGGCGGCGGCGATGGGCCGGCTCCGCGTCTCCTGCCAGGCCTCGACGCGCACATTGGCGACGCGCCGCCCGGCCTTCTGGACCGTCGCGCGCGCCCAGCAGTCCCGCGGCCGGCCGGAGCGGAGATAGTCGATGGTGAGGTCGATGGTCTTCGGCATGCCGACGCTCTTGCCCTCGTAGGCTTCGGCGTCGCCGGCCTCCATCCGCCGCCAGAGATCGTCCCAGGCGAGTTGCATCAGCGCGGTGATCTCGAGGAGCGCCCCCGTCACCCCGCCATGCAGCGCCGGGATCGTCGGGTTGCCGATCAGGTGGCCCGAATAGGCCATGCGCGCCGTCAGCTCGTCACCCATCCGGGTGAAGCTGACGCCGATGAAGCGGTGGTAGGGCGAGGTCAGAGTCAGCCGCTCGAGGGCCGCGTCGCGCCGCGCCTTCTCCTCGTCGCCGGTCATTCCTTCCACCCCGTATTGGTGATCATGAACGCGCCGGCGGCGGTCGCCACCGGGTCGGCCTCGTCGTCGTCGAAGGCGACGCCGCGGCAGAAGGCGACCGAGCGCGTCAGCCGGTAGCATTCGCATCGCGCCTTGATCGCGTGGCCGGGCTTCGAGGGGCGCATGTAGTCGATCCGGAGGTCCAGCGTCGCCACCCAGGCCTTGCCCTTCAGCTTCAGCCCCGCCGCGACGCCGCAGCCGGTGTCGAGCAGCGTGGTGACGACGCCGCCATGGATCACGCCGGTCGCCGGGTCGCCGATCAGCCGCTCGTCATAGGGCGCGCCGACGAGGAGGCGGCCATCCGGCTGCGGCTCCAGCGTCATGCCGATCGCCTGCGCATGCGGGAAGGCGGCGAGCGCCTGTTCGAGGCGCCTTCCGGGCTTTTCGGGCTCGATTTCGCTGGCCATGCGCGGTCCTCTGTTGCGGTCGCGAAGCTAGGGGGCGGCGGCGACGCGCGGCAATATCCAAATGTGAAGATCCCGATATTGACGTTAACGTCAACGTCAAATATGTAGCGTCCAGAATCGCGAACTGCCGGAGACTTCCCGATGAGCGAACGGACCTTTTCCATCGGCGAGCTCTGCGCCGAATTCGACGTCACCCCGCGCACCCTGCGCTTCTACGAGCAGCGCGAGCTTCTGAAGCCGATCCGCGACGGCCAGCGCCGGATCTTCACCCAGCGCGACCGCGCCCGGCTCAAGCTGATATTGCGCGGCAAGCGCTTCGGCTTCTCGCTGGAGGCGATCCGCCAGTGGCTGAATCTCTACGACCTCGGCGACGGCGGCGTCACCCAGCTCACCACCTGGGTCGAGAACGCCACCTCGCAGATGGACACGCTCCGAGCCCAGCGGGACGAGCTGGAGGACGCGATGCGCGATCTCCAGGCGCTGATCGACGAGGCGCAGACCGAACTCACCCGCCGCGCCGCGCCGCGCGCCGCCGAGTGACATCTTCGCGCCCGGCCCGCCCGGGCGCGCCGTCCAGACGACCCTTCCCGGACAGAGAGGCCGTTCATGCCCGCCTACACGCCGCCGACCGAAGACCATCTCTTCATTCTTCATGAAGTTCTGAAAGTTCAGGACAACAAGGATATCGACGGCTACGACGAGTTGACGCCGGACCTTACCTCGGCGGTGCTCGAAGAGGCCGGCAAGCTCGGCGCCGAGGTGCTGGCGCCGCTCAACCCGGTCGGCGATCGGGGCTGCACGCTGGAGAACGGCGTCGTCCGCACGCCGGAGGGCTTCAAGGCGGCCTTCGACATGCTGCGCGACGGCGGCTGGACCTCCCTCGCCTGCGATCCGAATTTCGGCGGCCAGGGCCTGCCGGGCATCCTCCATGCGGCGGCGGGCGAGTATCATTCCTCCGCCAACATGGCGTTCATGATGTTCTCGGGCCTGACGCTCGGCGCCTATCGGTGCATCCACCGCTATGGCACCGACGAGCAGAAGGCGACCTATCTGGAGAAGATGGCCACCTGCGAGTGGACCGGGACAATGAACCTGACGGAGCCGCATTGCGGCACCGATCTCGGCATGCTCCGCACCAAGGCCGTGCCGCAGGAAGACGGTTCCTACAAGATCTCCGGCCAGAAGATTTTCATCTCCTCCGGCGAGCACGACATGGCGGACAACATCGTCCACCTCGTCCTCGCGCGGCTTCCCGACGCGCCTGCGGGCGTGAAGGGCATCTCCCTCTTCATCGCGCCGAAGTTCCTGCCGAAGGCCGACGGGACGCCGGGGACGCGCAACGGCGTCGCCTGCGGCAACCTCGAAGAGAAGATGGGCATCCACGGCAACCCGACCTGCGTCATGAACTATGACGAGGCGACGGGCTGGCTGCTCGGCGAGCCGAACCGCGGCCTCGCGGCGATGTTCACGATGATGAACCACGCCCGGCTCGACGTGGCGGGGCAGGGCCTCTTCCAGGCCTCGGCCGCCTACCAGGCCGCCGCAGCCTATGCGAAGGACCGGCTCCAGGGCCGCGCCGTCACCGGCGCCGAGGCGCCGGAGAAGGCGGCCGACCCGATCATCGTCCACCCGGACGTGCGCCGGCTCCTGCTCGACCAGAAGGCCTTCGTCGAGGGCGGCCGCGCCGCGCTCCTGATCGCCGGCGAGATCAACGACCGCATCCACCGCCACCCCGACGAGGCGGTGCGGAAGCAGTCCGACGACATGCTCTCGCTCCTCACCCCGGTGCTGAAGGGCTTTCTCACCGACAAGGGCTTCGAGATGACGGTGCAGGCGCAGCAGGTGCTGGGCGGGCACGGCTACATCCACGAATGGGGGATGGAGCAGTTCGTGCGCGATGCGCGCATCGCCATGATCTACGAAGGCGCGAACGGCGTTCAGGCGCTCGACCTCGTGGGCCGCAAGCTCGCGATGAACGGCGGCAAGACGCTCATGGGCTTCTTCGAGGAGATCAAGAACTTCATCAAGGCCGCCGAGGGCGACGAGGTCGTCGCGAAGGACTTCCTCGAACCGCTCAAGGCCGCCTCGAAGGACCTTCAGGCCGCCGCAATGTTCTTCATGCAGGAAGGTATGAAGACACCGAACGCGGCGCTCGCCGGCTCCAACGACTTCATGCATCTTTTCGGCCATGTGCTGCTCGGCTGGTCCTGGGCGCGGATGGCGATCGCGGCGCGCGCCGGGCTCGAGGCGAACCCGGAGAAGAAGGACTTCTACGAGAACAAGCTCCGCACCGGGCGCTACTACATGAGCCGCGCCCTGCCCGAGACCGCGCTCCGCCTCGCCCGGATCAAGACCGGCGCGGCGCCCGTGATGGACCTGCCCGCGGAGGCGTTCTAAGCCTCCGCCCGATCGCGACTCCTTCCCCCGACGGGGAGGGCCGAAAACGGGGCGCCGAACCACGACGCCCGGAGATCAAGGGAGACGGCGTTGCAGTTCGAGAACCTCAAGCCCGCGTGGATGAACGAGGATCACGTCATGTTCCAGGACATGGCGACCAAGTTCCTCGAGGCCGAATGGGCGCCCCGCGCCGAAGGCTGGCGCAAGGCCGGCATCATGGAGCGGGAGACCTGGAACGAGGCCGGCGAGGCGGGCCTTCTCTGCGCCTCCGTCCCCGAGGAATACGGCGGCGCCGGCGGCGATTTCGGCCATGAGGCGATCCTCTCGCTGATCCAGGGCCATGTGAACCTCGCCTCCTGGGGCCAGTCGATCCATTCCGGCATCGTCGCCCACTACATCCTCCATTGCGGCACCGAGGAGCAGAAGAAGCGCTGGCTGCCGAAGATGGCGTCTGGCGAGCTGGTCGGCGCGCTGGCGATGACGGAGCCCTCCGGCGGCTCCGACGTGCAGCGCCTGAAGACGAAGGCGATCAAGGACGGCAACGTCTATCGCCTTTCCGGCCAAAAGACCTTCATCACCAACGGCCAGCACGCCAATCTGATCATCGTCGCCTCGAAGACGGACCCGTCGGCCGGCGCCAAGGGCGTCTCGCTCATGGTGGTCGAGACGGACGGCGCCGAGGGCTTCCGCCGCGGCCGGAACCTCGACAAGGTCGGCATGAAGGCCGCCGACACGTCCGAGCTCTTCTTCGACGAGGTCCCCGTTCCGCCGGAGAACCTTCTCGGCGGCGAGGAAGGGCGCGGCTTCTACCAGATGATGCAGCAGCTCCCGCAGGAGCGGCTGCTGATCGCCTGCGGCGCGGTCGGCGCGATGGAGGGCGCGGTGCGCCGGACCATCGAATACTGCAAGGAGCGCGAGGCCTTCGGCCAGAAGATCATCGAGTTCCAGAACACCAGGTTCAAGCTGGCCGAGTGCAAGACCGAAACGGTCGTCGCCCGCGCCTTCCTCGACGCCTGCATCGTCGCCCATCTGAAGGGCGAGCTTACGGTCGAGACGGCGGCGATGGCGAAGTACTGGACCACCGATCTCCAGAACAAGATCATCGACGAGTGCGTGCAGCTCCACGGCGGCTACGGCTTCATGATGGAATACGCCGTCGCCGAGATGTGGACGGACGCCCGCGTGCAGCGGATCTATGGCGGCACGAACGAGATCATGAAGGATCTCATCTCGCGCAAGCTCTGAGATCGGTCGGGGCGCCGGCCGCCCCGCCCGAAGGATCGAAACCGATCGCGGCCCTCGCCCCCGGGGGCCGCCTCCAGAACCGGAGACCGCGCCCCATGACCATCAAGCTCTACTGCTTCGGCGAAAGCGGCAACGCCTACAAGGCCGCGCTTCCGCTCTCCCTTTCCGGCCTTCCCTGGGAGGTCGTCTATGTCGACTTCTTCAAGGGCGAGACCCGCTCCCCCGAATACCGCGCCACCATCAACGAGATGGGCGAGGCTCCGGTGATGGTGGACGGCGACGTGAAGCTGACCCAGTCCGGCGTCATCCAGGACTATGTTTCCGAAAAGTCGGGAAAGTTCGGCGGCAAGGATGCGGCGGAGCGGCGCGAGATTCTGCGATGGGTCCTCTTCGACAACCACAAGCTTTCGTCGCAGGCCGGGATGACCCGGTTCCTGATGAACTTCCTGCCGGAGGACAAGCGCCCGGCCGAGGTGATCGCCTTCATGCAGGGCCGCCTCAAGGCGACCTACGCCGTGCTCGACGGCCACCTCAAGGGGCGCGGCTGGGTCGTCGGCGACGGGCCGACCAACGCTGACTTCTCCTGCTGCGGCTATCTCTTCTATCCGGAGCCCTTCGGCTTCGACCGGGCCGAGTGGCCGAACATCGACGCCTGGCTGAAGCGGATCGAGGCGCTGCCGGGCTGGAAGCACCCCTACGACCTGATGCCCCGCGCCTTCGGCGCCTGATCGCCGAAGCCGAACCCCTAGCCCCGCCGGCCCCTCCCGCCGGCGGCGCGCAAGACGGAGACCCATCATGACCGACGCCTATATCTACGAAGCGGTCCGCTCACCCCGAGGCAAGGGCAAGGCGGACGGCGCGCTGCACGAGGTCACCTCCGTGCGCCTTGCGGCGACGGCGCTGAACGAGCTGAAGGCGCGGACCGATCTGGACGAGACGATGGTCGAGGACGTGATCCTCGGCTGCGTCACCGGCGTCGGCGAGCAGGGCGCCTGCCTCGCGCGCTCCGCCGTCCTCTACGCCGGCTGGGACCAGCAGGTGCCGGGCCTCCACATCAATCGGTTCTGCGCCTCGGGCATGGAGGCGGTGAACCTCGCCGCCAACCAGGTGCGCGCGGGCGCCGGCGATCTCTATGTCGCGGGCGGCGTCGAGGCGATGTCGCGCGTGCCGATGGGCTCGGATGGCGGCGCGCTGGCGGTCGACCCCTATCTCGCGATGGGCAGCTATTTCGCGCCGCAGGGCATCTCGGCCGACCTCATCGCCACGAAATACGGCTTCTCCCGCGACGACGTCGACGCCTATGCGGTCGAGAGCCAGAAGCGCGCTGCGGCGGCCTGGGAGAAGGGCCACTTCTCGAAATCCGTCTACGCGGTGAAGGACCAGAACGGCCTCACCATCCTCGACAGGGACGAGCACCTGCGGCCGGGCACGGACATGCAGTCCCTCGGCTCGCTGAAGCCCGCCTTCAAGGACATGGGCGAGACCATGCCGGGCTTCGACAAGGTGATGATGCTCCGCTACCCCGAGGTGGAGCGGGTGAACCATGTCCACCACGCCGGCAACTCCTCGGGCATCGTCGACGGCGCGACCGCCGTGCTGATCGGCTCCAAGGCGGCCGGCGAGAAGCTCGGCCTCAAGCCCCGCGCCCGCATCCGCGCCACGGCGAAGATCGGCTCGGAGCCCGCGATCATGCTGACCGGGCCGGTGCCGGTGACGGAGAAGATCCTCCGCGAGGCGGGCATGTCGATCTCCGACATCGACCTTTTCGAGGTGAACGAGGCCTTCGCGGCCGTCGTCCTCCGCTTCATGCAGGCCTTCGACGTGGACCATGCGAAGGTGAACCCGAACGGCGGCGCCATCGCCCTCGGCCATCCGCTCGGCGCGACCGGCGCGATGATCATCGGCGCGGCGCTGGACGAGATGGAGCGGGCGGACAAGTCCACCGCCCTCGCCACCCTCTGCGTCGCCGGCGGCATGGGCGCCGCGACCATCATCGAGCGCGTGTGAGGCCAGACATGACCATTTTCCACTACGACCTCGACGCGGACGGCGTCGTCACCCTTGCCTGGGACCTGCCGGGCGCCTCGATGAACGTGATGACCGAGAAGGGCATCGCGGAGCTTGACGCGGCGGTCGACAAGGCGCTGGCCGACACGGCGGTGAAGGGCGTGATCCTCACTTCGAAGAAGAAGGATTTCGCCGGGGGCATGGACCTCAATATCCTCGGCAAGGCCCGCGCCGAGGCCGAGGCTTCCGGCGTGAATCCGGCCGAGCCGATGATGGAGGGGGTTATGCGGATGCATCGCCTGCTTCGCAAGATCGAGCTGGCCGGCATGGACTTCAAGACGAAGAAGGGCGGCAAGCCCTTCGTCTGGGCCTGCCCGGGCACCGCGGCCGGCATCGGCCTCGAGCTCGGCCTCGCCTGTCACCGCCGCATCGCCGCCGACAATCCGAAGGCGAAGATCGGCCTGCCGGAAATCCTCGTCGGCATCTTCCCCGGCGCCGGCGGCACCACCCGGCTCGTTCGGATGCTCGGCATCATGGGCGCCTCTCCCTTCCTCTTCGAGGGCAAGATGATGGCCCCGAAGGCGGCGAAGGCCGCCGGCGCGGTGGACGATGTGGTCGCGCCCGAGGAGCTTCTCCCGGCCGCCAAGGCCTGGATCCTCGCCGCCAAGGAGGCGGACCTGGTGAAGCCATGGGACGCGAAGGGCTACAAGATGCCCGGCGGCGCGCCCTATCACCCGGCCGGCTTCCAGATGATGGCGGGCGGCGTGGCGATGATCCACGGCCGCACCCAGGGCGCCTATCCGGCCCCGAAGGCGCTGATGAGCGCGATCTACGAGGGCGCCCTCGTCGATTTCGACACCGCGATCCGGATCGAGGCGCGGTGGATGACGAACGTCATGCTCAACCCCTCCTCCGCCGCGATGATCCGCTCGCTCTTCCTCAACAAGGAGGCGCTTGAGAAGGGCGCCGTCCGGCCGAAGGACGTGCCGGACATGTCGGTGAAGAAGCTCGGCGTCCTCGGCGCCGGCATGATGGGCGCCGGCATCGCCTATGTCTCGCTCCGCGCGGGCATCGAGGTCGTGCTGATGGACCGCGACCAGGCGGCGGCGGACAAGGGCCGCACCACGATCGAGGGCCTTCTCGGCGACGACGTGAAGAAGAAGCGTCTCACCGAGGAGGCGAAGGCCGGCATCCTCGCCCGCCTCACCGCGACGCCGGACTATGAGGCGCTCCAGGGCGCCGACCTCGTCGTCGAGGCGGTGTTCGAGGATCCGGGCGTGAAGGCCGACGTGACGAAGAAGGCCGAGGCCCAACTCGGGCCGAACGCGATCTTCGCCACCAACACCTCCACCCTGCCGATCTCCGGCCTCGCCAAGGCGAGCCGGAACACCGAGCGGTTCATCGGCATCCACTTCTTCTCCCCGGTCCACCGGATGATGCTGGTGGAGATCATCAAGGGCGAGAAGACCGGGCCCGAGGCCGTGGCCAAGGCGCTCGACTTCGTGCGGCAGCTCCGCAAGACGCCGATCGTCGTCAACGACGCGCGGTTCTTCTACGCCAACCGCTGCATCATCCCCTATGGCGGGGAGGCGCAGCGCATGGTCGCCGAAGGGATCGAGCCGGCGCTGATCGAGAACGCCGCGAAGCAGCTCGGCTTCCCGCTCGGCCCGCTCCAGCTCGGCGACGAGACCTCCATCGACCTCGCGGAGAAGATCATCCGCGCCACCAGGGAGGCGATGGGCAAGGACTATCCCGAGAGCGCGGGCGACGACGTGGTGCAGGCGCTCTTCGACAAGGGCCGCATGGGCCGGAAGTCGAAGGCGGGCTTCTACGATTACGACGAGAACGGCAAGCGGACCGGCCTCTGGCGCGGCATCCACGAGGCGTTCCCGCTCGCGGCGGAGCAGCCGGATGTGACCGAGGTGCAGCACCGGCTGATGCTGGCGCAGGTGCTGGAGGCGGTGAAGTCGCTCGAAGAGGGCGTCCTCGAGGACATCCGGGAGGGCGACGTGGGCGCCATTCTCGGCTGGGGCTTCGCGCCCTGGTCGGGCGGGCCCTTCTCCTGGATCGACATCGTCGGCGCCCGCGAGGTGGTCCGGATTTGCGACGCGCTCGCACAAAAGCACGGCCCGCGCTTCAACGCGCCGAAGCTCCTGCGGGACCTCGCCGAGAAGGGCGGGACCTTCTACCGCACGTATCAGCCGGCCAAGGCCGCCTGAGGCGCGGGGCGCGCGCCCTT
>CALFYQ010000376.1 GCA_937952085.1 uncultured Paracoccaceae bacterium
AACGCCATAAGGCCGCATGCTGCGCCCGATGACCTATGCCGAGATTTCCGAGGCCTTCCGCCGCTTCCACGCGGCGGAACCCGAGCCGAAGGGCGAGCTCGAGCATACCAACGCCTTCACCCTCCTCGTCGCGGTCGCGCTCTCGGCGCAGGCGACCGACAAGGGGGTGAACCGGGCGACGCGGGGGCTTTTCGCGCTGGCCGACACGCCGGAGAAGATGCTGGCGTTCGGCGAGGACGCGTTGATCGAGCACATCAAGACGATCGGCCTCTTCCGCAACAAGGCGAAGAACGTGATGCGGCTCTCGCGGATCCTGGTCGAGGAGCATGGCGGCGTCGTCCCCTCCTCCCGCGAGGCGCTGCAATCCTTGCCGGGCGTCGGGCGGAAGACGGCGAATGTCGTCCTCAACATGTGGTGGGGGCTGCCGGCGCAGGCGGTCGACACCCACATCTTCCGCTTCGGCAACCGCTCCGGCCTCGCGCCGGGCAAGGACGTCAACGTGGTGGAGCGGGCGATCGAGGACCGGGTTCCGGCCGAATACCAGCGCCACGCCCATCACTGGCTGATCCTGCACGGGCGCTACATCTGCACCGCGCGCAAACCCCGCTGCGCCGATTGCCTGATATCCGATCTCTGTCAGTTCGAGGAGAAAGCCGCGTGAAGACCTATGACGTTGTGGGCGTCGGCAATGCGCTCGTCGATGTGCTCTCGCATTGCGAGGATGCGTTCCTGACCGACAATGGCGTCGAGAAGGGGATCATGCAGCTGATCGACGTGGCGCGCGCTGTTGAGCTTTACGGCGCGATGGGCCCGGCGACGGAGATCTCCGGCGGCTCGGCGGCGAACACCATCGCCGGCCTCGCAATGCTCGGCGCCCGCACCGCCTATGTCGGCAAGGTGAAGGACGACCAGCTCGGCCGCATCTTCGCGCATGACCTCCGGGCGCAGGGCGCGACCTACGAGACGCCGCTGGCGGCGGCCGACGCGGAGCACGAGACCGGGCGCTGCATGGTGCTGGTGACGCCGGACGGCGAGCGCTCGATGTCGACCTATCTCGGCGTCTCCGAGGCGCTCGGGCCGGACGACGTGGACCCGGCGATGTGCGCCTCCGCCGCCTGGCTCTATCTCGAAGGCTATCGCTTCGACGGCGCCGCCTCGGTCGCCGCCTTCGACAAGGCGATCAAGGCGGCGAAGGGCGCGGGCGGGCGCATCTCCATCACCCTCTCCGACCCCTTCTGCGTGAACCGCCACCGTGACGCCTTCCGCAAGCTGATCGCCGAGAGCACCGACCTTCTCTTCGCCAACGAGCACGAGGTGATGGCGCTCTACGAGACCGACAATCTCGAGGAGGCGATGGGCCGGGTGAAGGACGACGTCGCGATCGCCGCGGTGACGGTCGGCGCGCAGGGGGCGCATGTGGTGACGCCTTCGGGGCGGACCCATGTGCCGACGGCGGCGACGAAGGTGGTGGACGCGACCGGGGCGGGGGACCTTTTCGCCTCCGGCTTCCTCGCCGGGCTTATCCAGGGGCGGGAGCTTTCGCATTGCGCCGCGATGGGCTGCGTCTCCGCCGGCGAGGTGATCGGCCATATCGGCGCGCGGCCGGAGGAGGATCTGCCGGCGCTGATGAAGGCGCGCGGGCTTTGGGCGCGGTAATCTCGGAGATCGGCGCGGCCGACCTCAACTGGGTCCACGCGCTCAACCGGGCGCACGAGACGGAGCTTTCGCCGCTTTCGCCGGAGGAAATGCGCGCGCATCTCTCCGGCGCGACCTATGCGCGGCAGGCGGAGGGCGGCGCGTTCCTGATCGCCCATGACGAGACGGCGGCCTACCAAAGCCCGAATTTCCTCTGGCACAAGGCGCGGTTCGACCGGTTCCTCTATGTCGACCGGGTGGCGACGGCGGCGACCCATCGGCGGCGGGGACTCGCCGCCGCGCTTTACCGGGATCTTTTCGCCTTCGCCGAGGCGCGCGGGACGCCGCGCGTGGTGGCCGAGATCAACTCGGACCCGCCGAACCCGGAGAGCGACGCCTTTCACGCGGCGCTCGGCTTCGTGACGGTGGGCGAGGCGTTTCTGGCGGACCGGGGCAAGACCGTCCGCTACATCGCGCGCGAGTTCTGAGGGCGGCGCGCGGCCGGCTCAGGGCCCCTTGAGGGGGCCGTCGCCAGCCGCGGCGATTCGGGCCTGCGCCCGAATCGGAAAGGAAGGGTTCTGCCGAGAACGCCCGCGGGGCGGGCCTTTCCGGAGCTTTGGGCCCTTTCCGACGACGTCAAGGACAAGCCGGCTTCGCCGGTCGCTGACGCGATCCTTGACCTCGACGGAAAGGCCGCGGCGCTCAGAACGCTGTGAGGCGGCGGGCGAGTTCGGCGGCGAGTTCGTCAAGCGCGGCGCCGTAGGCCGCGGCGAGCGCGGCGTGGTCCTGGCCGGCGACGGGCGCGCGGATCGAGAAGGTCGCCGTCTCCGCACGGTTCCGCGCGGCGAGACGGGCGAGGGTGATCTGGCCTTCGAGCGCAATCTCGCCGCCGAGCGCGCCGACGAAGCGGTCCACCTCCACCGTGGCGACGATCTCGGGGCGGGCGCCCTGCGGCCAGGGGTCTGCGTAGACCGGCGCGCCGCGGCGGGCCGCGAGGGCGCGGGCGACGAGGCGGGTGGCGGCGCGGGCCGGCTCCTCCGCCCAGCGGTGATCGTCGGAGACGAGGAGGGCGCCGCTCTCGGTCGCCACCGCCATCTGCGGGCGGCGGGCGTAGAGCGGCAGGGCCAGCTCCCGGAGCCCGACCTCGGCGGCGTCGGAGGCGGGCGCCGCTTCCGGAAGCGGCGCGTCGAGGAGGTAGAAATTCGGCCCCTCAGGCGCCGCGGCGGCGCAGGCGGCGAGGAGGAGCGCGAGAAGCGGGATGAAGCGGCGCATGGTCACTTGCCGAGGATAAGCGCATTCGGCTGGCGCTGCACCAGGTCCGCGAGATCGGTGATGGCGCGGGCGGCGTCGCGGATCTCCCGGATCGCCGCCACCGTCTCGTAATTGAGTTCCGAGCCGATATCGACGGCGGCGAGGATCGCATCCGCCCGCGCGGCGAGTTGCGAGATGCGGGCGACGAGGACGGGCGCGCCCTTCGCCGCCTCGGCGATGGCGGCGCTCGCCGTTTCCACCGAGCCGAGGGCGCGGCCGGCGGCGCCGGAGAGATCGTCCTCCCGCACCCGGTCGAGAAGCTGCGCGGTGGCGCGGAGCGCGTCGGTCGCGGCGGCGGGTAGATCGGCGGCGCCCGGCGCGGCGAGGATCGCGCGGAGCGCCGCGGCGGTTTCCGCGGCCTCGTTCGAGAGGCGGCGCAGCGCCGGGTCCTCAACCAGCGCGCGGGCGGCGGCGAGGGTCGCGGACAGCTCGCCGGCGGCGTTCCGCGCCTCGAGATCGGCGAGCAGAGAGCGGAGCGAGGCGAGCGCGGCCTGCGCATCGGCCGGCGCGGCGCGGAGCGCCGGGTCGTCGAGGAGCGCGGTGGCGGAACGGAGCGCGGCGGAGAGGGCGGCCGGGGCCTCCTTCAGGCCCGGATCGGCGAGGAGCGCGGTCGCGGCGGCCGCCGCCCCGTCGATCTGCGCGACGAGGCCGGCGAGGGCCGGGTCTTCGAGCCGGGCGCGGAGCGCCTTCACCGCGGCGGCGGCGTCCTCGCCCGTCCGGTTCTCGGCGAGGGCGGCGGAAAGCGCGCGGGCGGAGGCGAGGGTGGCGGCGAGATCGGCGCGGGCGGAGGCGATTTCCGGGCTCTCGATCATCGCGCGGAGAGAGGCGAGGAGGGCGCGGGCCTCTTCCGGCGCCGCGCGGAGGGCCGGGTCGGCGAGGAGCGCGGTCAGCGCATCGAGCGCGGCGCCCGCCTTTTCCGGCGCGGCGCGGAGCATCGGGTCTTCGAGAAGGGCGCGGCCGGCGGCGGCGGCGGCCTGAAGCTCGGTCGCGACGGCGGCGAGGGCCGGGTCCTCCAGCCGGGCGCGGAGCGCGGCGACGGCGGCGGCGGCCTCGGTCGCGGCGCCAGAGCCCTCAAGCTCCGCCGCGACGGCGCGGGCCGAGGCGAGCACGGCCGCGAGGTCCGCCCGGGCGGTCTCCAGCTCCGGCGAGCGGACGAACTCGTTGAGCGCGGAAATCAGCGCGGCGGCCTCGCCCGGAACCGCGTGCAAGCCGGGATCGGCCAGAAGCTCCGTCGCCGCGTCGAGCGCCGCGAGGGCGCGCGCCGGGGTCGCGCGGGCGGCGTCGGAGCCGACGATGCGGTTGACGTTGTCGAGGAGGGTGACGGCGTTGTCGAAAAGCGCCTCGACGGGGAGCTTTTCGATCCGCTGGAGGGCGCCCTGGACCGAGCCTGCGATGGCGTCGAGATCGGAGGGCACGGTCGGCATCAGGGGCGGCTTGCCCTCGCTCTGCGGCAGGAGCGCGGCCGGCCCGGTCTCCGGCGCCTCGACGAGCCGGACGATGAGCGCGCCGGTCAGAAGGCTCCCCTGGCTGAGCTGCGCCCGGAGCCCGGCGGCGACGGCGCGTTCGAGAAAGGCGCGGGCGCCGGCCACGTCGCCTTCCGGCAGGCCGATCAGCGAGGGCGCGAGGGCGAGCCGGGTGCGCGTCTCAAGCCGGCCGATGGCCGGGTCGATCTCGGCCGCGATCTCGACGACGCGGCCGACGCGGATGCCCTCATACTCGACCGAGGCGCCGACCGAGAGGCCGCGCACCGAACGGCCGAAATAGACATCCACCAGAAGCTGCGCGCCGGGATCGGTTTCCAGCGCCTCGGTCTGCGCGGCGTAGGGGCTGGCGAAAACGTCGAATATCTTGGTGTCGGGCGCGGCAGGCGCGGCGCCGCGGGAGAAATCGTCGAAGGCGACGCCGCCCTGGAGGAGGCCGGAGAGCGAGCCGATGCGGAACCGCGCGCCCTCCGCGCCGAAGGTGAACTCGGCGCCGGAGACGAACCAGAACCGGGTCTCCTCGGTCAGCCGCGCGTCGTTCGGCGCCTCGACGAAGGCGTCGAACTCGACATAGTCGCCGGCGGCGGAGAGCCGCTTCCCGACGATCCGCCCGACCTCGACCTGACGGTAGAAGACCGGGGCGCCGACGCCGACCGAGCCGCCCTCGGCGGCCCGAAGCCGGACGGTGCGGCCGGGCCCGGCGGCGGCGAGGGGCGGCGCCTCCTCGAGGCCCTCGAAGCTCCGGCGCGGCTCCCCCTTCACGTCGTCCCACGTTCCCTCGACATAGGCGCCGGAGATGACGGTATCGAGCCCGGTCACGCCGCGGACCGAGACCTGCGGGCGCACCACCCAGAACTTCGCATCCTCGTCGAGCCAGGGCGCGATGTCGGGGTCGATCCGGGCGACGACGATCACCTGCTTCAGATCGCCGGAAAAGCGGAGGTCCTCCACCCGGCCGACATCGACATTGCGAAAGCGGATCGCCGTTTCGCCGGCGACGAGGCCGGCGGCGGTGGGAAAGGCGATCTCGATCACCGGGCCGCGGGAGACGTAATCCCGCCAGAGAAGGACGAGGGCGACCGCGACCGCGACGATCGGGAAGAGCCAGACGAGGGAGAACCAGCGCTCCCCCGGCGGCGGCGTCTCAGGGTCCAGCGGGCTCATGCGCGGGCTCCGATCCGATCCCAGATCAACCGCGGGTCAAAGGCGCGCGCGGCGAGCATGGTGAAGGCGACCGAAAGCGCGAAGAAGGGCGCGGCCGGGCCGGGCGAGAGGCTGGCGAGGAAGCCGAGCCGGACGAGGGCGGCGAGAATCGCGACGACGAAGACGTCGATCATCGACCAGCGGCCGATGAACTCGACGATTTCGTGCATCCGGAGCGCCGTGTGGGGCCGGAGCGCGGGCCCGCCGGCGGCCATGATCCCGAGCCGGATGATCACCAGGAACTTCGCCACCGGAATGACGATGGAGGCGAAGAAGACGATGAAGGCGACGCCCCAGGAGCCGGCCTCGGCCAGCTCGATGGCGCCGCCGACGATGGTGTTCGGGCTGTCGTGCCCGAGCGTGGTGGCGACCAGCATCGGCAGGACATTCGCCGGGATGTAGAGGAGGAGCCCGGCGGCGAGCCAGGCCCAGACGCGGCGGAGCGGCCGGCGGCCGGCGCGGGGCAGATGCGAGCCGCAGCGCGGGCATAGCCGGACGCCGAGCCGGACCGCGCGGCCGCACTGCTCACAGCCGACCATGCCGGCCTCCCGCGCGGTGAGGACCGCGGCGCTCATCCGAGCATCCGCCAGACGGAGCGGCGGCAGAGCGCGGCGTCCTCGTAGAAGGCGACGCCGGCGAGCGCGACGAAGAGCCAGAAGGCGGCGCCGAGACCGATGCTGGCGAGGCCGGAGACCTTCACCAGCGCGACGGCGACGCCGATCAGGAAGATCTCCGTCATCGCCCAGGGGCGAAGCTCCACCGCGAGCCGGAAGGCGGCGCGGGCGCGGGGCGCGGGCGGGCGGCCGAGGCGAAGCGGCAGGAGCGCCCAGATCAGCGCCAGCGCCCGCACCGCCGGCAGCGCGAGGATCG
>CALFYQ010000377.1 GCA_937952085.1 uncultured Paracoccaceae bacterium
GCGGTGATGACGAAATCGCTCGCCGCAGAATGGGGCCGCCACGGCATCCGCCTCAATGCGGTGGCGCCGGGCGAGATCCCGACGCCGGGCATGTCGAAACGACTCAATCCCGGAGAGGAGCCCGGCGCCCGCACCGTCGCCGCCAACCCGATGGGCCGGGTCGGCACGATGGAGGAGCTCGCCAACCTCGCCGCGTTCCTGATGTCGAAGGGCTGCGACTGGCTCACCGGCGAGGTGATCGCGATGGACGGCGCCCAGGCGCTCGGCACCGGCGGCAACTTCTACGAACTTCGCCAATGGAGCGACGCCGACTGGAAGGCGGCGCGCGACGCCATCGAGGCGGTGAACAGGAAGGACCGGGGCGACCGCTAGCGCGGCGTACGGCCTTGCGGAGCGGCGGTCTGCTTCGCCGGAACAGAGTCTGGAGGGGCGCGGCCGACCCGGGGAGGGCGCCATGACGGTTGGACGTTCGCGCTTGATGGCGCCGCCCCGAACGCCCGCCGCGCATCTTGATCCGTCAGAGGGCGCCCGACCCCGGGATGGGTCGGGCGCGGCCGGTGCTGGTCGCACGGGCCAAGGCGCGAACGTGGACCAACTCAAGGCGGCCGGCCGGTCTCGGGGCATGAGTTGTCATCTCACCCGCAAGCCCGAGCATGGAGCGCGCGGGCGATCCAGAGGAGCGTCTCCGGCGTCTGGCTCAAGGCGAGCATCCGGTCGTCGGCGGAAAAGCCGCGGAACGCCGCGGCGAGTTCGTCCGACGGATATTCGAGTTCGACCGGGGCGCCGCCGGCGCCCACCCAGCCGATGAGGTCGAGCTCGCCAGCGAACTTCACCCAGATGCGCTGGCGCGGCGTCGCGCCGGGGACGAGGAGGTAGACCACTTCCTCCGTACCCGTCGCCTCGCAATAGACGCGAACCTCCGCATCCCATCCCGCCTGGAGCATCTGGTGGGAGACGATCCCCGAGACGACGCCGTTCCTCTCCCCGCTCCGCGCGAAGAAGACGCCGCCGGGGACGCAGCCGCCATTGGTGCACATCGTCGGCAGCTTCAGCAGCATCTCCTCCGCCGCGGCGCCGCCGCCGGCGAGGAGGAGCGCGGCGAGAAGCGCGGCCCTCATCCCCGCATCCGCGCCCCGTCCGCGTCGAAGAGCGGCGCCGCGATCAGCTTCGCCTTCCGGCGGACGCCGAGGATCTCGATCTCGGCCTCGAGCCCGTCCACCGCCCGCGCGGTCGGCACGAAGCCGAGCGCGACCGAGGTCTTCGTCCAGTGCGAATAACCGCCCGAGGTGCAAAAGCCCTGCACCTCGCCGTCGAGCCAGATCGGCTCGTAGGCGACCACGTCCGCATCCTCCGCCTCGACCGCGAAAGCGACGAGCTTTCGCGCCGCGCCGGCGGATTTCTCCGCCGTCGCCGCCGCCTTGCCGATCCAGTCCACCGGCTTGTTCCAGGCGACGAAGCGGTCCATCCCGGTCTCGCCCACGGTATAGTCCGGCGAGTATTCGCGGAGCCAGGAGCCGAAGAACTTGTCGAGCCGGAGGCTCATCATCGCCCGCATGCCGAAGGGCCGAAGGCCGAGCCCCTCGCCCGCTTCTTCGAGCGCCTGCATCAGCGCAAGCTGGTCCTTCCAGTCGACGTAGATCTCGTAACCGAGATCGGCGGTGTAGGAGACGCGCTGCACCATCGCCCGCGTCAGGCCCACATCCATCTCCCGCGCCGACATGAACGGGAAGGCCTCGTTCGAGACATCCGCCCGCGTCGTCTTCGCCAGGAGCGCCCGCGCGTTCGGCCCGGCGATCTGGAAGCCGATCCGCTCGGCGGAGACGTTCTCCACCTTCACGCCCTCGTCGAGATGCCGCTCGAACCAGCGAAGATGGAAGCTCTGCGCGCCGTAGCTGGCGGTTAGCTGGAACCGCCCCTCTTCGAGGCAGGTGACGGTGAAGTCGCCGATGATCCGGCCGCGCTCCGAGAGCATCGGCGTCAGCGAGAGGCGGCCCGGCTTCGGGATGCGCCCGGCCATGATCCGGTCGAGCCCGGCGCGCGCGCCGGGGCCGGAGACGAGGAACTTGCCGAAATTGTGAATCTCGTTCAGCCCCACCGCCTCGCGCACCGCCCGCACCTCCTCGGCGACGGTCGGGAAGGCGTTGGAGCGGCGGAAGGACGGGGTTTCGAGCAGCGGCTCGCCCTCCTTCGCGAAATAGTTGACGTGTTCGAGCCCGAAGCCGGCGCCGAAGACGGCCCGCCGCCCCTTCCACACCGAGTAGGCCGGCGTCGTCTGCAACGGCCGCGCCGCCGGAAGCTCCTCGTTCGGATAGGAGATCGAGAAGCGGCGGCGATAGTTCTCGACCACCTTGGTGCGGGCGTAGGCCGGCGTCACCCAGCGCCCGGCGCGGCGGCCCTTCAGAAGCTCGCCGAAGCGGGAGCAATCCATCGCGAAGACGTTCCGTTCCGGCTCCCCCTCCACCATCCACTGCGCCAGCGCGAGGCCGACGCCGCCGCCCTGGGAGAAGCCCGCCATCACCGCGCAGGCGGTCCAGTAGTTCCGAAGGCCGGGGACCGGGCCGACCAGCGGGTTGCCGTCCGGCGCGAAGGTGAAGGGGCCGTTGATGATGCGCTTCACCCCGGCGCGGCCGAGCACCGGGAAGCGGCGATAGGCGAACTCCACCGAGTCCGCGATGCGGTCCACCTTGTCGGCCAGAAGCTCATGGCCGAAGTCGAGGGGGGTGCCGTCCACCGCCCAGGGCTCGCAGGGCTGCTCGTAGAAACCGATGCAGAGGCCACGGCCCTCCTGCCGCAGATAGGCCTCGCCGCCCGGGTCCATGACGTGCGGATGCTCCTCGCCCCGCTCGTAGATTTCCGGGATGTCCTCGGTGACGAGATACTGGTGCTCCATCGGGTGGAGCGGCAGGAAGAGCCCGGCCAGCGCGCCGACCTCCCGCGCCCAGAGCCCGGCGGCGTTCACCACGTGCTCGGCGTGGATCGTGCCCTGCTGGGTGACGACGTCCCAGCCGCCGTCGGGCCGCGGGTTGGTCTCCAGCACCGGGTTGCGGAGGACGATCTCCGCCCCCGCCATCCGCGCCGCCTTGGCGTAGGCGTGGGTGGTGCCCGAGGGGTCGAGGTGGCCGTCGAGCGGGTCGTAGAGACCGCCAACGATGCCCTCGATGTTGGTGATCGGGGAGAGCTTCTTGATCTCCTCAGGCGTCACCAGTTCGGTGTCGAGGCCCATGTAACGGTGCTTCGCCCGCTCCGCCTTCAGGAAGTCCATCCGGTCCGGGTTGTCGGCCAGCGTCACGCCGCCGACATGATGGAGGCTGCAGGACTGGCCGGTGATCGCCTCGAGCTCCTTGTAGAGCCGGATCGTGTAGCCCTGGAGCGCCGCCATGTTGGTGTCGGCGTTCAGCGTGTGAAAGCCCCCCGCGGCGTGCCAGGTGGAGCCCGAGGTGAGCTCCGACCGCTCCACCAGCATCACGTCGGTCCAGCCGAGCTTGGTCAGGTGATAGAGCACGGAGCAGCCGACCACGCCCCCTCCGATGACGACGACACGGGTCTGGCTCTTCATGGCGCGCTCCTCCGGCTTCGCCCCGAGAGAGGGGGAAGCGACGCGGCCCCGCAAGCCGGAATGCGGCGCCCGGAGGCGCGGATTCACGCGCGGCGGCGAAACGCGGCGCGAAGAAGCGCAAGTAACGGGCCGAGCGCGCCCCGCCGCGACCGGATCGACCAGGGCGGCCGAGAGGCGAGCCGCCAGGCTTCGTCCCGGTCCACGCCGCTCCGGGTGAGGCGCCTGAGATCCTTGGCCATGGGGAGCCTCCGTCTTGGGTCGGGAAAGGATAACCGATCCGGTGGAGGCGGCGGATCACGAGCCGGCGAGTCGGTTCTTTGGCAAAGCGCCTGCTTTCGGCTCAGCGACCCACTTGCTCACCCCTGCGCGTGCGAAGGCTGGAACAAGCGGGCGCCTCATCCAACCCTCCGGGCCCGGGCGACCAGCCCGGGCCGCGCCCGCCCCTCCCCGCGGGCGGGCGCCTTCCGGTCGTCAGGAGCGGTTCGGCCCGAGGTCGGGGCGACGCGATAAAACGCATATGCCGGCCGGAACGGGCGCCCACCCCGGGGCGGCCGC
>CALFYQ010000378.1 GCA_937952085.1 uncultured Paracoccaceae bacterium
TGGGATTTCACCTGCCGGCAGGTCGGCAAGACGATGCAGGACCTCGGCATCATCAAGGGCGCGATGCAGGTGGTGAACCTCGCCGGCGGCGGCGGCGGCGTGGCCTATGCCGAGGTCGTCAACAAGCGCGAGGGGGAGGAGGGGCTGATCGTCGCCGCCTCGTCCTCGACGGCGACGCGGCTCGCCCAGGGCGCCTATCCCGGCAACACGATGGACCAGGTGCGCTGGGTCGGCGCCGTGGGCGCCGATTACGGCATCATCGCCGTTTCCAAGGCGAGCCCGGTCGAGACGCTTCCGCAGCTCATGGACATGATCAAGGCGGACCCGCGCTCCGTCACCATCGCCGGTGGCTCGGCGGTCGGCGGCTGGGACCACCTGAAGGTTCTGATCGCCGCGCGGAAGGCCGGCATCGAGGACGTGCGGAAGGTGAAATACGTCGCCTTCGATGGCGGCGGCGAGGCGGTGACGCAGCTTCTCGCCGGTTCGGTCCAGGCCTTCACCGGCGACGCCTCGGAGGCGAAGGGCTTCGTCGACAGCGGCGACATCAAGGTGATCGCGGTGCTCGCGCCGGAGCGGTTGCCGGGGGATTTCTCCTCCTTCCCGACCGCGAAGGAGCAGGGGATCGACGCGCTGGGCGCCAATTGGCGCGGCTTCTACGCCCCTGCCGGGACCTCGGACGAGGCCTACAGGTTCTGGGTCGACGCGGTGGCGAAGACCTATGCTTCCCCCGAGTGGAAGTCGGTGATGGAGACCAACGGTCTCGCGCCGCTCGGCCTCTCCGGGTCCGAGTTCGAGGCCTTCGTGAAAGGCTCGATCGACGAGATCGCCGGCATCTCCCGCGAGATCGGCCTCATCAAGTGACTGGCGCGCGGGGCCGGATCACGGCCCCGCGCCGCACCGGCGGAGCGACGCAATGACCAGCGACCGCGTTCTCGGCGGAGTGGGGCTTCTCCTCGCCGCCTTCTTCATCTGGGGCGCCACTCAGATCGAATTGCCCTTCATCTCGGACCCGGTGGGGCCGCGGGCCTTTCCCTACCTGATCGGCGGGCTTCTGGCCCTCGCCAGCCTCGTGATCCTGATCCGGCCGGACGCGGACCCAGTCTGGCCGGCGATCGGCCGTCTCGCGGAGATCATGATCGCGGCGGGGGCGATGGTCGCCTATGCGCTCCTTCTCCCCGATCTCGGCTTCCTGATCGCGACGGCGCTCGCCTCCGCCTTCCTGACCTGGCGGCTCGGCACTTCGCCGCTCTCGTCCCTCGTCGCGGGCGTGTGCACCTCGGTCGGCATCTACGTCGTCTTCCACCTGATCCTTGGCCTGTCGCTGGCCAAGGGCCCGCTCGGGATCTGAGCCATGGACGCGCTCTCATCGCTCGGCGACGGCTTTCTCGTCGCGCTCACCTTCGAAAACCTCTTTCTCGCGCTCATCGGCTGCTTTCTCGGCACGGTGATGGGGGCGCTGCCGGGGCTCGGACCCTCGAACGGCGTCGCCATCCTGATCCCGCTCGCCTTCACGCTTGGGCTCGAGCCGACGCCGGCGATGATCCTCCTCACTTCGGTCTATTACGGCGCGATGTATGGCGGCCGGATCTCGTCGATCCTGCTCAACATACCGGGCGACGAGCCGGCGCTGATGACGACGCTCGACGGCTATCCGATGGCCCGCGCCGGCAAGGCGGGCGAGGCGCTGGCGCTTTCCGGCATCGCCTCCTTCGTCGGCGCCTTCCTCGCCACCTGGGGCCTCGTCTTCCTCGCGCCGCTTCTCGTGAAGGTGGCGCTCCTCTTCGGGCCGGCGGAGTATTTCGCGCTTTTCGTCCTCGCCTTCGCCACGCTCGGCGGCGTCGCCTCGAAGAACCAGGCGAAGGCGGCCTTCGCGGCGGCGCTCGGCCTCGGCATCGCGATGATCGGGGTGGACGGGCAGACCGGCGTGCCGCGCTTCGCCTTCGGCGAGGTGCATCTCTACGACGGCATCGACTTCCTCGTCGCGATCGTCGGCCTCTTCGCGCTTTCGGAGGTCTTCATCTTCCTCGAACACCGGGGTGACGGCTCCGGCGAGGGCAAGGACTCCCAAGTGCCGATGGGCCGGCTGACGCCGCCCGCGTCGATGCTGAAGGCCTGCGCGCCGACGATGCTCCGAAGCTCGCTCCTCGGCTTCATCGCCGGGGTGCTGCCCGGCGCCGGCGCCTCGCTCGGCTCCTTCATCTCCTATTCGATGGAGAAGCGGCTGGTGGACCGGGAGGGAACCTTCGGCAAGGGCGACCCGCGCGGCGTCGCGGCGCCGGAGGCGGGGAACAATGCGGCGGCGGGCGGCGCGCTGGTGCCGATGCTTGCGCTCGGCGTGCCGGGCTCGGGGACGACGGCGGTGCTGCTGGCGATGCTGCTTGCGCTCAACATCACGCCCGGCCCGCTTCTCTTCCAGCAGAACCCGGATGTCGTCTGGGGCCTGATCGCGGCGCTCTTCATCGGCAACCTGATGCTGCTCCTGATGAACATCCCGATGGTCGGGCTGTTCGTGCGGGTGCTGAAGGCGCCGCCGCGGTTCCTGATGCCGGTGGTGGCGATGGTCTCCTTCGTCGGCATCTACGGCATCTCGGGGTCGAGCTTCGATCTTCTGGTGATGGTGCTTTTCGGCCTGCTCGGCTGGATCCTGAGAAAACTCGACGTGCCGATGGTGCCGGTGATCCTCGGGGTCCTCCTCGGCAACCTGATGGAGGCCAATCTCCGCCGCGCGCTGACGATCTCGGATGGCGACTGGTCGGCGCTCTTCGCCTCGCCGCTCTCGCTCGCGCTCTGGGCGGTGGCGGTCTGCGGCTTCGTCCTGCCGCTGGCGCTCGGCCCGCTGATCCGACGGAGGATGCGGCGCGACGAGGCGGGATCGACCTCGGACTGAGGTTCAGGCGCCGAATCGGTCGAGGATCCGGGCAAGCGCGGCGCGGTCCTCGGGCGCCAGCCGCGCCATCAGTTCGGCCTCGTAGCCTTCGGCGAGCGGGATCAGCGCCTCCATCCGTGCCCGCCCGGCTTCGGTGAGGCTGAGGGAGACGAGCCGCCGGTCCCGCCCGTCCTCCGCCTTGGCGACGAGGCCGGCCGCCTCCAGCCGCGCGGCGGCCCGGCTCGCCTTGGATTTCTCGAGGTCGGCCCTTAGGTGAAGGTCACGCACCGAAACCGCGCCCGCGGCGTGGAGATGGGCGAGCACCCGCCATTCGGCGACGGAAAGGCCGAATGGCTCCCGATAGCGCTCGGCGAAGCCGCGGCTCACCCGCGACGCGGCGACGGCGAGCCGGTAGGGCAGGAAACGGTCGAGCGCGAACATGCGCGGATCATTGCATGTGCATTGATATGACCGGCAACCCCTCGCCCGCGCGAATCGTGCTATCGTTCTCTCCGGGCCGCCTCGGCGCGAACGAAAACAGGAGGAATGCATGACCCGTCACGTCATCGACGACCGCAAGGAGACGCTCGACGCCTCGGTTCTCGCCCGCTTCGACCGCGCCAGGGCGAAGGAAGAAGGAAAGATCGCGCCGCAGACCGACGCGCTCCGCAAGCAGCCGCGGACGGCGACGCCGGGCCGGGCCGCGCGCTTTGTCCGGATCAACCGGGGCGGCGACGCCTGAGCTTGACTATCGTTGCATTTGCAACGATACCGGCGGCGAACGGAGAGGGAGTCCTGAGAGATGAACAAGCCGTCCGCCGCCGAGACCTTCGCCCGCCAGCATGACAGCCGCTACGGCGTCACGCCCGGCTACATGCCGGGCTTCGGCAACGACTTCGAGACCGAGGCGCTGCCGGGCGCGATCCCGGTGGGGCGGAACTCGCCGCAGCGGGTGAATTACGGGCTTTACGCGGAGCAGCTTTCGGGCTCCCCCTTCACCGCGCCGCACGCGACGTTGGAGCGGAGCTGGCTCTATCGCATCCGCCCCTCGGTGAAGCATGTCGGCCGGTTCGCGAAGGTCGACCTTCCCTACTGGAAGACGGCGCCGAACGTGATCCCCGACGTGATCTCGCTCGGCCAGTACCGCTGGGACCCGATCCCCTTTCCGAAGGAGAAGCTGAACTTCCTCACCGGGATGCGGACCGTCACCACCGCCGGAGACGTCCACACCCAGGTCGGCATGGCCTGCCATGTCTATCTCGCCAATAGCGGCATGGGCGACGATCACTTCTACAACGCGGACGCCGAGCTTCTGGTCGTGCCGCAGGTCGGCGCGCTGGAGATCCACACCGAATTCGGCAAGATCGACCTTGAGCCGCTGGAGATCTGCATCCTGCCGCGCGGCATGGTGTTCAAGGTCGAGGTTCCGGGCGGCGAGGCGCGCGGCTTCGTCTGCGAGAATTACGGCGCGAAGTTCACGCTGCCGCATCGCGGCCCGATCGGCGCCAACTGCCTCGCCAACCCGCGGGACTTCAAGACGCCCATCGCCGCCTTCGAGGACCGGGACGAGCCCTGCCGCGTCTTCGTGAAATGGTGCGGCCAGTTCCACGTCACCGAGATCGACCATTCGCCGCTCGACGTGGTGGCGTGGCACGGCAACTACGCGCCCTACAAGTACGACCTCCGGGCCTATGCCGCGGTCGGCTCGATCACCTTCGACCACCCGGACCCGTCGATCTTCACCGTGCTGACGGCGCCCACCGCCGAGCCCGGCACCGCGAACATCGACTTCGTGATCTTCCCCGAGCGCTGGCTGCCGCAGGAGAACACGTTCCGCCCGCCCTGGTACCACAAGAACATCATGTCGGAGCTGATGGGGAACATCTACGGCGTCTACGACGCGAAGCCGAAGGGCTTCGTGCCGGGCGGCATCTCGCTCCACAACTGCATGCTGCCGCACGGGCCGGATCGGAACGCCTTCGAGAAGGCGACCACCGACAGCTGGGAACCGATCAAGCTCCGCGACACGATGAGCTTCATGTTCGAAACCCGCTTCCCGCAGCAGCTCACCGAGTTCGCCGCGAAGGAGGCCCCGCTCCAGGACGATTACGTCGAATGCTGGGACGGGCTGGAAAAGAAGTTCGACGGGACGCCGGGGCTGAAATAGGCCCGCCCCGGCGGGCGCCGGGCCGTTCGCCGCGGAGGAGGGTTTCCGTTTCGCGGAGCCCCTCTCTTCGTCGGATGCGCGGCTGGGCGTCGGCGCCGTTGTCTCCCTCTTCCCCTTCGCGTCGCGCTTTTCCGAGCGGTGGCGCGGCGGCGAAGGCCGTCTCCGTCACGGCGCCGGGCCGGTCGGTTGGGGCGACGGGGATTGCGGCGGCGGCGGCGACGGCGGAAACTAGGTCAAAACACCCGAGGAGACCCCATGGCGCTGATGAGAAGCCGCGTCGCGGCCGCGAACGATCCGAATTCGGACTTTCCGCTCAACAACCTGCCCTATGGTGTCTTCTCGACTGAAGGGACCGGCGCGCGCTGCGGCGTCGCGCTCGGCGACCGGGTGATCGACCTGTCGCAGCTCGAACGGTTCGGCGTCATCGACGCCGGCGCGCGGGTGTTCGACCGCTCGTCGCTCAACGCCTTCATGGCGCTCGGCCCGAAGGCCTGGGCGCATGTGCGCGAGCGGTTGCAGGCGCTCTTCGCCGATGGCGAGTTGGAGCCACTGCCGCACGAGTCGGTCGTGCCGATGGCGAAGGCGAAGCTGCACCTGCCGTTCGACGTCGCCGAATACACGGATTTCTATTCCGGCCGGCATCACGCCTCGAACGTCGGCACGATGATGCGGGGGGCGGAGAACGCGCTGCCGCCGAACTGGCTTCACATGCCGATCGGCTACAACGGCCGCGCCTCCACCGTCGTCGTCTCCGGCACCGAAATCCGCCGCCCGCTCGGCCAGATGCGGCCGCAGGGCGTTGAGGCGCCGGTCTTCGGCCCCTCCCGCCGGCTCGACATCGAGCTGGAGATGGGAACCGTGGTCGGCACGGGCAGCCGGATGGGCGAGCCGCTTTCGGTCGCCGCGGCGGACGAGGCGATCTTCGGCTTCGTCCTCCTCAACGACTGGTCGGCGCGGGACATCCAGGGCTGGGAATACGTGCCGCTCGGCCCGTTCCAGGCCAAGGTCTTCGCCACCTCGATCAGCCCCTGGGTGGTGACGAAGGCGGCGCTCGAACCCTTCCGCTGCCCGCCCCCGGCGCGGGAGTTCGAGCTTCTGCCCTATCTCCGCGACGCCGGCCCGATGAACTACGACGTGAAGCTCGAAGTGCTGATGCGGCCCGAGGGGGCGGCGAAGGCGACGCGGATCGCCAGCACCAATTTCCGCGAACTCTACTATTCCCCGGCGCAGCAACTCGCCCATCACGCCATCGGCGGCTGCGCCATGCGGACGGGAGATCTCCTCGGCTCCGGCACGATTTCCGGCCCGGAGAAGGAGAACCGCGGCAGCCTGATCGAGCTCACCTGGGCCGGGAAGGAGCCGCTGACGCTCGACAGCGGCGAGACCCGCACCTTCCTCGAGGACGGCGACGAGATGACCCTTCGCGGTTGGGCCGAGGGCGACGGATACCGCATCGGCTTCGGCGCCTGCGTGGGCAAGATCCTGCCCTCGCCCGCCGCGCCGGCGTAAGGGAGGCGCGGCCATGTATGTCGACGGGTTTCTGATGGCGGTGAGAACCGACCGGAAGGACGACTACATCGCCCTCGCCCGTCGGGCCGCGGCGATCTTCAAGGAATACGGCGCGCTCCGCGTGGTCGAGACCTGGGCGGACGACGTTCCGGTCGGCGAGCTGACCTCGTTTCCCCGCGCCGTGAAGCTTGAGCCGGATGAGACCTGCGTCTTTTCCTGGATCGAATACCCCGACAAGGAAACGCGGGACATCTGCATGGAGAAGTCCTTCAAGGACCCGCGGATGGACGCCGACATGAACAGTATGCCGTTCGACGGCAAGCGGATGATCTTCGGCGGCTTTCGCGCCGTCGTCGACGAATAGGAGCTTCCGATGGCCAAGGCCTTCGCCTCGCAGGGCGACCTCACCGAGAAGACGATCAGCTGGGACGAGGTCGGCCCCGGCCTATGGGCCTTCACCGCGGAGGGGGACCCGAATTCCGGCGTCATCATCG
>CALFYQ010000379.1 GCA_937952085.1 uncultured Paracoccaceae bacterium
CTGCCGGAGAACGAGCCCGGCTCCTCGATCATGCCGGGCAAGGTGAACCCGACCCAGTGCGAGGCGCTGACCATGGTCTGCGCCCATGTGATGGGCAACGACGCCGCGATCGGCTTCGCCGGCTCCCAGGGCCATTTCGAGCTCAACGTCTACAAGCCGATGATGTCCTACAACCTGCTGCAGGCGATGCAGTTGGTCGGCGACGCCGCCTCCGCCTTCACCGACAACTGCGTCGCCGGCATCCAGGCGGACGAGGAGCGGATTTCCCGCCTGATGTGGGAGAGCCTGATGCTCGTCACCGCGCTCGCGCCGACGATCGGCTACGACAACGCCACCAAGGTCGCGAAGACCGCGCACAAGAACCGCACCACGTTGAAGCACGAGGCCATCGCCCTGGGGTTCGTCGACGAGGCGACCTTCGACCGCGTGGTGCAGCCCAAGGACATGCTCGGCCCGAAGGGCTGATCTCGGGGAGTTCCCGATGCGCTGGCGAGGACGACGGGGCAGCGCGAACATCGAGGACAGGCGCGGCGCCTCCGGCGGCGGCCCGCGCATCGGCGTCCCGCTCGGCCGCGGCGGCAGGGTCGGCGGGCTCGGCGCGGTGGCGCTTATCGTCATCGCGCTCCTCTTCGGCGTCGATCCGGGCGTTCTCCTGCAAGGCGGGTTCGATCCAGGCGTGCAGCAGCGCCCGGCCGGCCCGAACCGGATCGACGATGACGCCGAGGCCTTCCTCTCCGTCGTCCTCGCCGACACCGAGGAAGTCTGGGCCGACATTTTCGAGACGCGGCTCGGCCAAGTCTATCAGCCGCCGACGCTCGTTCTCTTCTCCGGCGCGACGCAATCGGCCTGCGGCGGCGCCAGCGCCGCGGTCGGCCCGTTCTACTGCCCGGCCGACCGCAAGGCCTATCTCGACACCGACTTCTTCCAGGTGCTCGAAGGCCGTCTCGGCGCCGGCGGCGATTTCGCCCGGGCCTATGTCGTGGCGCACGAGATCGCGCATCACGTCCAGAACCTCATCGGCGTGCTCCCCGAGGCGAACCGCCGGCGCGCCGCCGCCTCCGAGGTGGAGGCGAACCGCATTTCGGTGCGGATCGAGCTGCAGGCCGATTGCCTCTCCGGCGTCTGGGCGAAGCAGGCGGAGCGCCGGTTCGGCAGCCTCGAGGCCGGCGACATCGAGGAGGCGCTCGACGCCGCCGCCCGGATCGGCGACGACGCGCTGCAGAAGGCCTCCCAGGGCCATGTCGTGCCGGACAGTTTCACTCATGGCAGTTCGGCCCAGCGCGTCCGCTGGTTCAACGCCGGCTACAGGAGCGGCGACCTCGCCGCCTGCGACACATTCGCGGCCGACCGGCTCTGACGCGCGCCGTGTGACTTCGCGCACCATTGGGGCGGCTTCGCCCCGTCCGCGACACGGTTTCGCCACCTTTCGCCCGTTCCCTCGGGAAAAGGAGGGCTCCATGATCGAATATGCGCGTCCGGCGAAACGGTCTCTTACGCTTGCGGGGCACCGCACCAGCGTGACGCTGGAAGATCCGTTCTGGCGCGCCTTTCAGGCGCTGGCCCGGTCCGAAGGGGTTTCGGTCAACGCCCTCGCCGCCCGCATCGACGCGGCGCGCCCGGATGATGTGGGCCTCGCCTCGGCGATCCGCGTCTACACCCTCGAATCCGTCCTCTCTGACCGGCCGGCGATCGCCGCCGCCTGATCCGGCTCGCCGCCGCGCGCCGCGCCGTCTAGGCTCCGCCATCCGAGGCGATGGAGGTCCCGAACATGGCGGATGCGGCGCAGGCGGCGGATCAGGGCCGCTGCCCCTGGTGCGGGACGGACCCGCTCTACGTCGCCTATCATGACGAGGAATGGGGCGTCCCCGAACGGGACGGGCGTGCGCTCTTCGAGAAGCTGATCCTCGACGGGTTCCAGGCCGGGCTCGCCTGGATCACGATCCTCAGGAAACGCGATGCGTTCCGCGCCGGATTCGACGGCTTCGACCCGGAGAAGATCGCCCGCTACGGCGAGCCGGAGATCCAGCGCCTCCTCGCGGACCCCGGCATCGTCCGCCACCGTGGCAAGATCGAGGCGACCATCGCCGGCGCCCGGCTCTGGCTCGACATGGGTGGGGCGGAGCCCTTTTCCCGTTTCCTCTGGGGCTTCGTCGGCGACAGCCCGTTTCAGAATGCGCCCGTCACGCCGAAGGACGTTCCGACCGAGACGGCGGAAAGCCGTGAGATGTCGAAGGCCCTGAAGGCGAAGGGTTTCCGCTTCTGCGGGCCGACCATCGTCTACGCGTTCATGCAGGCCACCGGCCTCGTCAACGACCACATCCAGAGCTGCCCGGCGCAGGAGCGGGTGCGGCGGCTAGCGTTAGGTTGAAGCAGACCCGCAGGAACTCGGCGCGGCCGAGCCCGCGGTCGGATCGCGGTGCCGAGGGCCGCGACCGATCCAGGGAGGGCGCGATGACGACTGGGCGGGCGTGGTTGATGGCGCCTCCCCGGAAGACGGCTGCCCAGTTCGAAGCGGCGGAGGGCGGAGGGCCCCGCGATGGGTCGGACGCGCCTCGCGCTGGTCGCACGAGCCAAGGGAAGACCTGCGCGAAAGACCACGAGAACAGGCGAGTGCGGAAAGTCAGCGCCGCTCGCCGAACCGATCCGCCAGCAAGGCGTCGAGCGCCGCGAGCAGCGCGTCCGCCTCCGGCCCCGCCGTCTCGACGTCGATGGCCGAGCCCTGTGCGGCGGCGAGCATCATCAGCCCCATGATGGAATCGCCCGAGGCCTCCATCCCGTCGCGCTCGACTTTCGCCGTAGCGTCGAACCGCTCCACGGTCTCCACGAACCGCGCCGAGGCGCGGGCATGGAGGCCCTTTTCATTGCGGATCAGGAGGCGCCGGCTGGGCAAGTCGCGCTCAGACCGCCTTGGCCTGAAGCATCCGGCCCGCCGCGTCGATATACTTGCGGCCGGCCTCGAGCGCGGCTGCGACGGCCTCGTCCATCGGCCGGGTCCGGCTCTTCGCCAGTTTCACCAGCATCGGCAGGTTCGCGCCGTAGATCACCTCGACCGGGCCGCGGCAGGCGCCGAGGCAGCCGATGGCGAGGTTGCAGGGCGTGCCGCCGAACATGTCCGTCACCAGAACCACGCCCTGGCCCCGATCGGCGGCGGCGACGGCGTCGTTGATCTCGGCCTGTTTCTTCGAGAGGTCGTCGTCCGGGCCAGTCGAGACGGCGACGGCGCCGAATTGCGGCCCGACGACATGCTCCGTCGCCGCGAGAAGCTCTCGCGCGAGGCCGCCATGAGCCACGATCACCAGTCCGATCATTTTCGCACCCGCCGTCGGCCCCCATCGGCCCTCTACGCGACCGCAGCATAACCTCGCGGTGGTTAACGTGGCGGTCAAGAGCCGACTGGCGCTTCCGGGTCTTCCGGCCCGGCGCTCTTCAGCGCGAGGAGGAGTGCGGCCGGCGAGAGCCGCGCGGGCCGGAAGAGGAGCGGCGCGCCCCGCCAGAGGCGCCGCTCCGGCAGCCGCGCCGGCTCCGGCCGACCGAGGTCGATCACCAGCCGCACCGGCGCCGGTTCCACGGCCGGAAGCCGCAGAATTCCAAGGCCCCGCGCCTCGATAGGCTGCGTCGCGCCGGCGCGGACCGGCCCGGCGACGCAGCCTTCCGGCCCCTCCTCGAGCGCGACGAGATCGTCCGCCACGAGCCCCGCGCCGAGCGCGATCAGTTCGAGCGCGAGGGCCGACTTGCCGCTCCCAGAGGGCCCGAGAATGAGAAGCGCGCGTCCTTCCGCCGCGACCGCGCTGGCGTGAATCGTCTCGCGGCGCATCGACGGCGGGGCTCAGTTCGGCAGTTCGAAGACGAATCGGGCGCCGGAGGGCGCGGCGCGCGGCTGGTCGATCGGCCGGATGTTCTCCGCCCAGATCTGCCCGCCATGCGCCTCGACGATCTGCTTCGAGATCGAGAGGCCGAGGCCGGAGTGGTCGCCGAAGGCTTCATGATCCGGCCGCTCGGAATAGAAGCGCTGGAAGATCTGGCCGAGATTCTCGTCCGGCACGCCTGGCCCCTCGTCCTCCACCGTCACTCGCACGCCGGCGGAGCGGCGCTCCGCCGCGATCCGCACCACGCCGCCTTCCGGCGAGAAGGAGAGCGCGTTGCCGACGAGGTTCTGCAGCACCTGGCCGATCCGGCCCTGGAGGCCCCGCACCGTCAGCGGCCGCGGCCCCTCCACCACCTCGACCCGCGCGCCGCGCTTCTCCGCCGCCTGCTCGTTCACCTGCGCGACGCCCTCGATGAGGTCGGCGATGTCGAAACTCTCCATCACCTCGCGGGTCAGCTCCGCGTCGAGCCGGGAGGCGTTGGAGATGTCGGTGACGAGCCGGTCGAGCCGGCCGACATCCTTCTCCATCACCGCCAGAAGCCGCGCCTGCGCCTCCGGCGTCTTGGCGATCCGCATCGTCTCGACGGCGGAGCGGAGCGAGGTGAGCGGGTTCTTGATCTCGTGCGCCACGTCGGCGGCGAAGCGCTCGATGGCGTCGATCCGCTCGTAGAGCGCCTCGGTCATCCGCCGCAAGGCGGAGGAGAGATAGCCGATCTCGTCGGTCCGCGCGGTGAGGTCGGGGAAGCGGATGCGCTGCGGGTTGATCGGCCGCGCCTCCTGCGCGCCGCCGGCCTCCGCCGCCTCGGCGAGGCGCCGGATCGGCTTGGCGATGGTGTTCGCGAGAAGGACCGAGAGCGCCAGCGACACGCCGAGCGCGACGAAGAAGACGCGCACCACGCCGATCTGCTCGTCGAGCACGATCTGGTCGATGTCGCCCCCCGCGGTGGAGAGCATCAGAACGCCCAGCACCGCCTTGAACCGCTGGATCGGCACGGTGACGAGGACGATCGTCTCGTCGTCCGAGTTCCGCCGCGCCCAGCGCGCGACGCCGCCCCGGAGCGCGGCGTAAACCTCGTCCTCCGCCGCCAGCGCGCCCTCCTGCGTCTCTCGCAAAAGAGGCGGCGCGCCGAAGAAGAAGCGGGAGGCGGCGCGCGCCCAGCGGCTCGCCTCGTCGGTGATCTCCTCGCGCTTCTCCTCGGCGCCGGGCGGGGCGAGCGGCCGCGTCTCGATCCGGCCGGAGCCGCGGAGCAGCGTGCGGGAATCCCCGGTCAGCCGGCCCGCCCGGTCGAAGATCTGCGCGCGGAACCCGGTCGGCTCGACCAGCCGGCGCAAGACCTCGTTCGCCCGCACCGGGTCGAACCGCGTGCCGGAGGGGCCGACGCCGGCCGCCTCGGCGATGGCGGCGGCGATGATCTCGCCCTGCACCAGAAGGCTCTGGGTGCGGATCTCGATCAGGCTGGAGCGGTAGGAATTCGAATAGAGCACCCCGACGACGAGGAGGCCGAGCCCGATCAGGTTGAAGGCGACGATCCGCCGGGCGAGCGAATTGACGGGCGAGATGCCACCCCGCCGCATCCGCCCCCGGATCCGCCGGAGCCGCGCCCGCGCGGGTTCCCGCCGCCGATCCTCGGGGATGAGGCCGAGCCAGGCGCGGAACCCGAACCACGCCGCCGCGAGCCGGCCGCGTCGCCGCGCCGCGATCCGCCTAGCGCCCGGGGAGGCCGTGGCCAGGGATCAAGCCTCCTTGTAGCGGTACCCGACGCCGTAGAGCGTCTCGATCGAGGAGAACTCGTTGTCGACCTCGCGAAACTTCTTCCGCACGCGCTTGATGTGGCTGTCGATGGTCCGGTCGTCGACATAGACCTGATCGTCATAGGCCGCGTCCATCAGCTGGTCGCGGCTCTTCACGAAGCCGGGCCGCTGCGCCAGCGCGTGGAGGATCAGGAATTCCGTGACGGTCAGCGTGACCGGCTGGCCGGCCCAGGTGCAGGAATGGCGGAGCGGGTCCATCACCAGGCGGCCGCGGGTCAGCACCTTGTCGGCCTCGGCGCGCTCGCCGCTCTCCTCCTGCACGTCCCGGCGGCGCAGCACGGCGCGGACCCGCTCGATCAGCAACCTCTGGGCGAAGGGCTTGCGGACGTAATCGTCAGCGCCCATGCGCAGGTCCAGCACCCCGTCGATCTCCTCGTCCTTCGACG
>CALFYQ010000380.1 GCA_937952085.1 uncultured Paracoccaceae bacterium
GGCCGCCGCCCCCGGCAAGGGGCGCGCGGAATCAGAGGCTTCGCGGCGGCGCGCCGGCCGCGCCCGGGGCCCGGCTTGGTTAAAAAATTCTTGAGGGCTTTGGTTGACTGCGCGGTCAATTGCAGGTTCCGTGCCCGGCGTGTGTTCATTTTCAAAAGGGGGGTATTCACTATGATGCGTATCGTCATTGCGGCCGGAGCGGCCGCCCTGTTCCTCGGCGGCTCGGCCGAGGCGGCCAGCACCGTGTTCGCCAACAACCCGGCGCCCGGCGACGCCTTCACCAATGTGGGACCGAGCAACCAGGGCCAGGCGGTCGGCGCGACCGGCTGGGTCTACAACAACGTCCGCAACAACGCCGTGGTCGGGATCTCGACCGAGTATCCCCGGAACGGGAACGGCTCGGCCGCCTTCTTCTCGCCCAATGGAGCGGGCAAGGCGGATATCGAGTTCCTGGCGGATCCGTTCGATCTCGGCGGCAACTTCGTCGCCACCGGCTCGCTCGGGCTGCTCTCCGACTTCAGCGGCGCCTCCTACGAGTGGTTCCGCGACAGCTCCAGCACCAACCCGGCCGCGCAGCACCCCGCCTTCCGCATCCTTCTCGACGCGGACGGCGATCTGCAGACGGTCGGCGACCGGGGCGGTCTCGTCTTCGAAGGAGTCTACAATGGGGCGCCGACGGCGCTCACCGACCAATTTGTCGCCGAGACGATCACCTCGACGACGAACCTCTGGAATTTCGGCCTCGGGCTCGGCAACGAGTTCAACATCAACGCCACCAGCTTCGCCTACGACGGCACACTCTCGGAATGGCAGGATTTCCTGTCTTCGGCCGTCATCCTCGGCTTCAGCATGGGCGTCGGCAGCGGCTGGAACGGCGAGTTCTCGGGCGCGGTCGACACCGTCTCCTGGACCATCGACGGCGTGACGACCTCGACCAACTTCGAGGTCAACGCCGTGCCGGTTCCGGGCGGCCTCCTGCTTCTGGCCTCCGGGCTCGGCGCGCTCGGCTTCGCCCGGCGCCGGCGCCGGGCCTCCTGAACCATGCGGCCGGGCCCTCCGGGGCCCGGCCCGTTCCTCACGCGGCTTGCGCCCGGCCCGGCCGGGGCGCCGCGAAGGCGAGGGCGGCGCGCATCAGCCCGCCGGCGTCGAAGGCGGCCTCCTCGGTCAGGCTGAGGAAATCCGGCCAGCCGGTCTTCACCACGCCCTCGATCGCACCGTCCGCGAAGGACGGCTTCGCGCCGAACTTCATCGCCAGCGCCGCGAGGGCGCGGTTTTCCGGCAGCCAAAGGAGGACGACGCGCCGCGCGCCCCTGTTCCGCGCCGCCGCCAGCGCCGCCCGCATCAGAAGCGCGCCAAGGCCGCGCCGCCGCGCCCCGTCCTCGACGGAGAGCGCCAGTTCGGCCATGCGCGGCCGCCCGGTCGGGCGCGAAAGCTCGGCGACCGCGACGAGGCGGCCCTCCTCCCAGACGCCCAGCACCGCGCCGAGCCGCCAGTCGATCCGCTCCATGTGCATGGCGATCGCGGCGTCGCCGGTGGCGCCGTGAAAGCGGAGCCGCCGGTCCGCCGGCGAAAGCCGGAGGTAATGCGCTTCGACCGCGCCGCGCGCGGACGGCCAAAGCCGTTCGACCGCCGCGCGCGCCGGCAAGCATCCGCCGGCGCGCGCGGGGGCCGGGGGCGCTAGGCGCCCCGGTTCGGGTTCCATCATGTCGCTGTCGGCGCGCGCGGCTTCGCCGCCCGCGCCGCCTCGCCCCGTCAGGCGCGCCGGGTCCGCCCGAAGGCGGAGGTGAACGCGCCGGGCGCCCGGCCGATCGCGCGGGCGATCCGGCGGGCCGTGCCGGCCATCGCCTCGGCGCGCATCCGGCGCGCGCGAAGCAGGGCTGCGTCGATCTCCTCGTAGGAGATGTCGGCGGGATGCACTTCGGTGATGTTCGTGTCGCTGCGGGTCACTCTGGGGTCTCCTGACGGATGAGACGCCCCTCCCGATCGGCCAACTGCTCGTGCCGTTGCAGTGCAATATATTCGTTTCAGGACTCTAGCGAAGAGCCAGCACCGCAATGCTGCGTTGCACAATCGGCAAGGCGCCGTAACGTCGCCTTAACGCTTCGTCGGGTCCGCCTGGCGGCCCGGCGCGGCGGCGGCCGCTCAGGCGACCGCAAGCACGCCCTTGAAGGTCTCGAAAAGCTCGGCGTTGGCGGCGACGATGCGGCCCTCCTCGACCGGGTTCTCGCCGCCGTCGAGCGCGCCGGTGAAGCCGCCGGCCTCCTTCACGAGGATGATGCCCGCCGCCAGGTCCCAGGGCTTCACGCCCCGCTCCCAATAGCCGTCGTAGCGGCCGGCCGCGACATAGGCGAGGTCGAGCGAGGCGGCGCCCCAGCGCCGCAGCCCGGCGCAGCGCGGCATCAGCAGCGCCGTCTCCTTCAAGGATTGCGGCAGGTGCTTGCTCCCCGCGAAGGGCACGCCGGTCGCGAAGATCGCCGAGGCCATGTCGCGCCGCGCCGAGACGCGGATGCGGCGGTCGTTCATCCAGGCGCCGGCGCCCTTCTCGGCGACGAACATCTCGTCCTTGGCCGGGTCGTAGACCACGCCGGCGATGATCTCGCCCTTGCGCTCGAGCCCGATCGAGACCGCCCAGTGCGGCAGCCCGTGCAGGAAGTTCGTCGTCCCGTCCAGCGGGTCGACGATCCAGCGGTGCATGCCGTCCTTGCCCTCGACCTCGCCGCCTTCCTCGCCGAGGAAGCCGTAGGCGGGCCGCGCCTCAAGGAGCGCGTCGCGGAGAATCTCCTCCGACTTGCGGTCGGCCCGGCTGACGAAGTCGCCGGCGCCCTTCATCGAGACCTGCAGGTTCTCGACCTCGCCGAAATCCCGCGCGAGCGAGCGCGCCGCCTTGCGGGCGGCCCGGATCATCACGTTGAGATTGGCGGAGCCGACGCTCATTTCAGCTCGATCTCGACGAAGACGAGCGGACCCGGCCCCTCGTTGATGACGTCGTGCGCGACGCCGGTCGGCCGGGCGTAGGAGACGCCGGCGACCATCTCGGTGCGCGTCTCGGCGCCCTCGGCGTCGACGATCAGCACCTTCGAGCCGACGATGGGAACCACGACATAGTCGTGCTCATGGACATGGAACCCCGTCGCCGCGCCCGGCGCGAAGGTCCATTTCGTGACGCGGAGCCGGTCGTTGTCGACCTGAAGCTCCGGCGTGGCCGCCTCACGCGCGCTCGACATATTCGCCCGTCTCCGTGTTGACGACGATCTTCTCCCCGGTCCCGACGAAGGGCGGCACCATCACCCGCACGCCGTTGTCCAGCATCGCCGGCTTGAAGCTGTTCGCCGCGGTCTGGCCCTTCACCACGGGCTCGGTCTCGGTGATCTCGCAGGTCACCTTCTCCGGCAGCGAGCAGGAAAGCGCCTCGGCCTCGTAATACTCCACGACCACCGTCATCCCGTCCTGCAGGAACGGCCGCCGGTCGCCGAGGATGTCGGCCGGAATCTCGATCTGCTCGAACGTCTCGGCGTCCATGAACACCAGCATGTCGCCGGACTGGTAAAGGAACTGCTGGTCCTTCTGGTCGAGCCGCACGCGCTCCACCTTGTCGGCCGAGCGGAAACGCTCGTTGAGCTTGCGCCCGTCGCGGATGTTCTTGAGCTCCACCTGGGCGAAGGCGCCGCCCTTGCCGGGCTTCACATGCGCCGTCTTCACCGCGATCCAGAGCCCGCCATCATGCTCGATGATGTTGCCGGGACGGATTTCGTTGCCGTTGATCTTCATGCGCGCTCCGGGGACTGGGCGGATTTCGCGCGCCTCTTAGCCGGAGGGCGGCGGGCCGGCAAGGCGGCGCGCCGTTTGGGGAATGGTTAGTTTGAGGGCGTCGCGTCCCGATCCGCCTGAAACGAGCGGCGCGCGGAGGGGCGCGACCGCCCCTGGGTGGGCGCCCGCACCAGCCGGCATAGGCGCTTTATTGCGTCGCCACGACCTCGACCTGAGCCGCTCGTGACACCCGAGAGACGCCCGCCCGCTTGGAGGGGCGGGCGCGGCCCGGGCTGGTCGCCCGGGCCTGAGAGGGACGTTGAAGTCGCCCCCCTGATCCGGCCCGGAGCCCTAGAGCTGCCCCGGCGGGCGGCGCATCTGCAGGTTCGCGCAGGACGAGCCGAACGCGGTCACGAGGCTCGAGCGCTCGGCCGCGTCGCTGCGCTGCGGCGGCCCGAGCGGCGTGCAGGACGGCGAGCGCGCGAGGTCGCCGTCGAGGCAGAACTGGTTGTCGTCGACCGACCAGCGGAGGTCGAAATCGCCCTCGAGATAGGAGGCGAGGGCGAGCCCGCCCGAACGAAGCTCCACCCGGAACGGCGTGCCGAAGGCGGTGAAGCTGCACCGCTCGCCGGAGAGAAGTTGCGCGCGCCGGCGCGCCGCATCCGGCGCGACCGAGGCGGTTGGCGCGGAGGCGCCGCCGCCCGACGGCGCCGCGCCGACCGCCGCCGGCGGGCGCGCGGCCGCGGCGAAAAGCTTTCGAACCTGCGCGCCGGTGAGAAAGCCCGTCGCCGCCTCGCCGTTGGCGCGCTGCCACTGGGCGATGGCGCGGCGCGAGCCGGGACCGATCGCGCCGTCGATCGCGCCGGAATAGGCGCCGGCGGATTTCAGGCCCTCCTGCACCTTCCGCCGGTCCGCGGCGGAGAGGTTCAGCGCCTGCTCCTCCCGTTCCGCCGGTGAGGCGACGCTCGGCGCGGAGGGCGCCGGGGCGGGGGCCGGGTCCGCGTATTTCAGGCAGGTGCCGGCCAGCTCCTCGACGCAGACGCGGCTCTGCGCCACGGCCGGCGCGGCCCCCGCCGCCGCCAGGCAAAACGCGATGGTCGCCCCGAAGCTCCGCTTCATCGCCCCAACTCCCAGACCCGTCTGCGCGCAAGAATACTCGCCCGCGGCGGCGCCGCAAACCGGTCAGATCGCCACCGTCCGGTAGATTTCGTATTCGCGCGCCAGCGCCTCCCTCACCCGTTCGGCGAGGCCCGGCTCCAGCGCCTCCTCCTCCGGCCGGGCGGAGGAGACGTTCGCCCGCCCGAGCGGCGCGTCGACGCCGAGCCGCTTGCAGAGATAGGCGTGGCATTCCGCGATGTTGTCGTAGCGATAGACCCGGTCCACCGCCACCGCGCCGCTCTTGTCGGAGACGAACCGCGCCTGGTTGCCGGTCTTCGCGGGGCCGATCTCGCCCGAGAGATTGGCCTCGAGGAACTCCGCGAAGCTCATGTTCTGGGTGGAGCGCCCGCGCGCCTTCGCCGCATCCCGCATCCGGTAGCGCCACCAGCTCCGCCGCCAGTCCATCGGCTCCCGGAAGAGGCAGACGGTCTCGAAGCTGCGGCCGCCGGTATAGCTTTCCAGGAGAGGCCGCAGCCGGTCGTGGAAGGTGGAGAAGGGCATGTGCTTGAGCTTCGGCGGGCCGGAAAACGCGCCGCCGAAATGCGGCGTGAGCGCGACCTCGATCGCCGTCGAGCCGCATTTCGGCATCGACAGGAAGACAAGCCGCTTGTTTACGGAGATCAGCATTCACCCCCTCGCGCGTCGCGGCGGCAGGGAATAGAACCGGCCGCGACCGCTGTAAAGGAAGCCCCCATGCTCGATTCCGCCGGCGCGGACGCGCTCGCCGCGCTTCGCGCCCATCTCCGCCGGATCGCCGCGCTCGAGCAGGTCTCGGGCCTGCTGGACTGGGATCAGGAGGCGGCGATGCCGCCGAAGGGCGCGGCGCAGCGGGCCGAGCAGGCCGGGGCGCTGGCCGCCGCGCTCCACGCCGCCGAGGCCGATCCGCGGATCGGCGACTGGATCGAGGCGCTCGACGGCGTCTCGCTGACGCCCGAAGCCGCGGCCGACCTCGCCGAGGCGATCCGCCTTCGCCGCGCCGCCGCGCTCGTCCCGGCCGAGCTTGCCGAGGCGCTGGCGCGGGAGACGGCTCGGGCCCACGGCGTCTGGGCCGAGGCGCGCGAGGCGCGGGATTTCGCCGCCTTCGTCCCGACGCTCGGCCGCATCGTCGCGCTGAAGCGGGAGGAGGCGGCGGCGCTCGCCGCGGGGGCGGGGAAGGACGCCCGCTACGAGGCCCTCCTCGACAAGTTCGAGCCGGGCGCGAAGGTCGCCGAAGTCGCGCCGCTTCTCGAAGGGCTGCGGCCCCGGCTCTCCGCGCTCCGCGCCGCCATCGCGGAAAAGCCGCTCCCGGCCGGGCCGAAGGGCCGCTTCCCGGCCGGAAAACAGCTCCGCCTCGCCCGGATGGTGGCGAAACGCCTCGGCTACGACTTCGCCGCGGGGCGGATCGACACCGTCGTCCATCCGTTCTGCTCGGGCGTCGGCGGCGACGTGCGCATCACCACCCGCACCGACGCGGAGGACCCGTTCGGCTGCCTCTATTCCGTCATCCATGAAGTGGGCCACGCGCTCTATTCGCAGGGCGCGCCCGACCCGTTCCTGCCCCATGCGCAATACGCCTCAATGGCCGCGCATGAAAGCCAGTCTCGGTTCTGGGAGAACTGGGTCGGCCGCTCCCGCCCGTTCATGGACTGGCTCCACCCCGCGATGCGCCGCGCGCTCGGCGAGTTCGGGCTCGACGGGCCGGAGGCGCTCTACGCCGCCGCCAACCGGGTCGAGACCGGCTTCATCCGCACCGAGGCGGACGAGGTCCACTACAACCTCCACGTCATCCTCCGCTTCGGCCTCGAACGCGCGCTGATCGGCGGCGATCTCGAAGCGGCCGATCTCGAAGCCGCCTGGAACGAGCGCTTCGCCGCCGATTTCGGCCGCGAGGTCCCCGATGCCGGCCTCGGCGTCCTGCAGGACGTCCACTGGTCCGCCGGGCTCTTCGGCTATTTCCCTACCTACAGCCTCGGCAACATCTACGCCGCCTGCCTCGACGCCGCGATGCGGCGGGACCTGCCGGAGCGGGACGCGATGGTCTCCGCCGGGGAGGTCGCGCCGCTCCTCGACTGGCTGCGGGAGAAGGTCCACGCCCGCGGCAAGGTCCGCCCCGCCGCGGAGCTCATCGCCGAGGCGACCGGCGAGGCGCCCTCGGCCGAGCCGCTCCTGGCCCATCTCGAAGCCAAGTTCGGCGCGCTCTATGGGCTCTGAGCGGATCGAGGCGCTGGAGATGGCGCTCGCCCACGCCGAGGCGGAGATCGAGGGCCTCTCGGAGACCTGCCGCGCCCAGTGGCGGGAGATCGACGCGCTGAAGGCGGAGATCGGCCGCCTCACCCGCTCGCTCCAGGCGATGATCGACGAGGCGGAGGGGCGGGACGCCCCGCCCGCCCACCAGAAGCCGCCGCATTACTGATCGGCGAGGTCCGGCAGCGCCCGGAGCGCCTCGAGGAAATAGCGCCGCGCCGCCAGCACCCGCGGCGTCTCCGCGAGATCGGGATGGGCGGCGACCCAGATCCCGGTCTCGACGCCGGGAAAGCCCGGCGCCGGCGCCAGACCCTCCGCCACCACCTCCGGCAGCATCGCGAGGCCGAGCCCCGCCCGCGCCAGCGCCGCGAGATGGACGAAACTGTCGGCGCGAAAGCCGATCCGCTCCTCCGGCAGCCCCTTCTGCCAGGCGAAGACCGGCGAGCGGGCGAGAAGCGCCGAGACGCAGAGCCAGTCATGCGCCTCCGCCCGCGCGCCGCCCCGCGCCGCGAGATAGCCAGCCGCGCCATAGACCCGCATCCGCATCGTGCCGGCCCGCTCCGCCACCAGCCCCTCGGGCGCGGTCATCGCCGGGCGGATCGTCAGTTCCGCCTCGAGCTTGGCGAGGTCGAGCCGCGCATTGGTCGCCGCCAGCGTCACCGAAACCAGCGGGTGCCGCCGGCGGAACCCTGCGAGCAGCGCCGGCATCAGGCTCTGCGCCAGCGAATCCGTGGTGGTGACGCGAAGCTCCCCGGATGGCTCCGCCGCGCCGTCGGCGATCCCGGTCGCCATCCGCTCGAACCCGGCCACCGCGCTCTCGACCGCGCGGAGCCGGTCCAGAAGCGCCGCCGCGCCGGGCCGGAGCCGCGCCCCCCGCGCGCTCCGCTCGAAGAGCGAAATCCCGCGCCGCCGCTCGAACCCGTCGAGCCGGCGGAGGATCGTCGCGTGGTTCAGCCCCAGCGCCTTCGCCGCCGCGTTGACCGATCCGGCCTCGGCCACGGCCAGCGCCACGCGAAGATCGTCCCAACTTGAGTTGTGCGCCATTGCACAGCCACCCCCCGAAACTTTCCCAGTATTGCATCGTCAGCGCACAAGTTACATTCGCTTTCATCAGTCAGCCGGCCGCAAAGGCCGCGCCAGCGGAGGAAACCGAATGATCGCACGCGCTCTCTCCCTCGCCCTTATCGCCTCGCTCGCCGCTGGCGCCGCCGCCGCGCAGGACGTCGACCGCGCCGTGAAGGCGCGAAAGTCGCTGATGACGCTGAACTCCCACTATCTCGGCCCGCTCGGCGCGATGGCGAAGGGCGAGCTCGCCTATGACGCTGAGAAGGCCGGCAAGGCCGCCGCCGCGCTCGCCGAACTGGCGACCTTCGACCAGTCGGCGATGTGGCCGCAGGGTTCCGACCAGGAGGCGCTCGGCGCCACGGCGACGCGCGCGCTGCCGAAGATCTGGGCCACCTTCCCGGCGATCATGGAGAAGTCGGCCGCGCTGAAGTCGGCGACGGCCAATCTCGCCTCCGCCGCCGGCGGCGGGCTCGATTCGCTGAAGGCCGCGCTCGGCCCGGTCGGCGCCGCCTGCGGGGGTTGCCACGAGGAGTTCCGCGCGCCCAACTGAGGCGCATGGAACGGCTCCTTCGTCTCGCCCTGATCCTCGCCGCCTTCGGGGCGGCGGGGATTGGCGCGCTCCTCCTCCTCTCCGCGCCGGACCGCGTCGGCCCGGAGGCTTTCGCCGGGCTCGAAGGCGACGCCGCGCGGGGCGAGGCGGTGTTCAACATCGGCGGCTGCGCCTCCTGCCACGCCGCGCCGGGCGCGGAGGGCGAGGCGCGCCGCGTCCTCGCCGGCGGGCTGGAGCTGGTCACCCCGTTCGGAACCTTCGTCGCGCCCAACATCTCGCCGGGCCCGCAGGGGATCGGCGGCTGGAGCCTCGCCGCCTTCGACGACGCGATGCGCCGCGGCGTCTCGCCCGAGGGCGAGCACTACTACCCCGCCTTCCCCTGGACCTCCTATGCGCGGATGACGCGGGAGGACGTGGCGGACCTTTTCGCCTTCCTCGCCACGCTCCCGGCCTCCGAGGCGCCGAACGCGCCGCACCGGCTCGCCTTCCCCTTCACCATGCGGCGCGGGATCGGGCTCTGGAAGCTCCTCTATCTCTCGCCCGCGCCGGTGGTCGAGGTGGCGGGCGCGGCGCTGGAGCGGGGCCGCTACCTCGTCGAGGGGCCGGGCCATTGCGGCGAATGCCACACCCCGCGCGACGAATTCGGCGGGCCGATCCTCGCCCGCTGGCTCGCCGGCGGGCCGAACCCCGAGGGCAAGGGCCGCATCCCGAACCTGACGCCCGACGCGACGGGCCTCTCCTGGAGCGAGGCCGACATCGCCGAATACCTCTCCTCCGGCTTCACCCCCGATTACGACGTCGCCGGCGGGGCGATGGCCGATGTGGTGAAGAACACCGCCCTCGTCACGGCGGAAGATCGCGCGGCCATCGCGGCCTACCTGAAAGCGATCCCGCCGCATCCGACCGAGGCGCCGGCCGGGGGCGGGGGGAGCTAGGGGCGGGGCTCCCGCGCAAGTCGAAGACCTTTGGAACTCACTCCAAGCCGGTTAGATGCGGCGGTGAAGCCGAGGCGCTTCTAAAGTCGCGCGCTCACCGCGAAAGCCGAGCAGTTCCTTGCTACTACACCGCCATCTCGTACGACGCCGGGTGAAGGCGCTCGCCCGATTTGTCCCGCGACAAATCGGGCTGCGGCCGCCATCCCGGGGCGGCCGCATTCGCGTCCGCCAGGGCGACCCCATCCCGATTTCCGAAACGCCCTCCCAGCCCGACCCTCTTCGGCCTCCGCTTGCGCTCCCGGCCGACGGACCGGGCGTCCTTCCACTGGAAGGCCGCTGATCCGGTCCGGGGAGAAATTGGAGAGCTTTTCGCGAGGCGTTGAAGAGGGCCGTTAGAAAATCATTTATTAATTAAGTCGTTAGCCGCCTATCGCACGCGATAGCCGCCCGCCCGCCTCACCCCAGCGCGTTGAGATCCGCCCGCAGCAGCGCCGCGCGCGAGCCGGCCTGCGCGTCCGCCGCCGCCTGCGCCGCGCGCCAGAGCGGCAGGGCGGCGCGGAGCCGCTCCCGCCCCGCCTCGGTCAGCGAGAGCCGCCGCAGCCGCGCATCCGCAGCGTCGCCCGCGGAGGCGACGAGCCCCTCCCGCGCCAGCGGCTTCAGCGCCGCGGTCAGCGAGGTCCGGTCCATGCCGAGATCGGCCGCCACGGCCGAGAGCGCGGAGCCCGGCTCCGCCGCCAGACGCGCCATCAGCGAGAACTGCCCGCTCGAAAGCCCCGAGGGCTTCAGCGCCTCGTCATAGGCCCGCGCGAGGCGCCGCGCCGCCCGCCGCGCATGGAGCGCGAGGCAGGTCGAGGTGACGAGGTGCGCGTCCTCCGGGCTCATCGGCCGAGCATGCGGCGGCGCATCGCCGGGATCAATCGCGGACCAGCACCGCCCGGAAATCGTTCACGTTGGTCAGCGTCGGCCCGGTGACGATCTGATCGCCGAGCGCCGCGAAGAAGCCGTGCCCGTCATGCCGGGCCAGCGCATCCTCCAGCGTCAGGCCGAGCGCGGCCGCCCGCGCCTTCGTCGTCTCGTCGACCAGCGCGCCCGCGACCTCTTCCATGCCGTCGACGCCGTCGGTGTCCCCCGCGACGGCCGAGATCCCCTTCGCGCCGTCGAGCGCCCGCGCGAGGCCGAGCAGGAATTCGACGTTCCGGCCGCCCGTGCCGAGCGGCCGGTCGCCCTTCCGGATCGTCACCGTCGTCTCGCCGCCGGAGATGAGCGCGACCGGCCCCCTCTCCGCCATCGCCTTCGCCGCCATCTCGGCGCCAAGCTCCCGCGCCTCGCCCTCGAGCGCGTCGCCGAGGATCACCGGCCGAACCCCTGCGGCGCGGGCGACCTCCGCCGCCGCCTCGAGCGAGATCGAGGGCGCGCCGATCAGCCGGAACTCGGCCCCGGCGAGCCGCGTGTCGCCCGGCTTCGGCGTCTCCTCCGCCGCGGCTTCGAGGAAGGCGGCCACGCTCGGCGGCGCCTCGATCCCGCGTTTCGCGAGGATCGCCCGCGCCTCGGCGAAGGTCGTCGGGTCCGGCACGGTCGGGCCGGAGGCGATCACGCCCGGCTCGTCCCCCGGCACGTCGGAGATCGCCAGCGTCAGCACCCTCGCCGGCGCCGCGGCGGCGGCGAGCCGCCCGCCCTTGATCGCCGAGAGGTGCTTGCGGATGCAGTTCATCTCGCCGATCGGCGCGCCGCTGCCGAGGAGCGCGCGGGTCAGCGCCCGCTTCTCCTCGAAGTCGACGCCCGCCGCCGGCGCGGTCAGAAGCGCGGAGCCGCCGCCCGAGATCAGCGCCAGCACGAGGTCTCCCTCCCGCGCCGCCTCGCAGAGCGCGAGGATCCGCGCCGCCGCGGCGCGGCCCGCCTCGTCCGGTTCGGGATGCGCCGCCTCCACCACCTCGATCCGCGCCGTCCTTGCGCAGTGGCCATAGCGCGTCACCACCAACCCCTCGGGGGCGGGGCGCCGGTCGCCCCAGGCCGCCTCGAAGGCCGCCGCCATCGAGGCCGCCGCCTTGCCCGCGCCCACCACGATCAACCGCCCCGAAGGCGGCTCCGGCAGATGCGCCGGCAGCAGCCGCGCCGGCGCCGCCGCCGCCACCGCCGCGTCGAACATGGCGCGCAAGAGCGCGCGATCCGCCTCCCGTCTCATCCGGGCCTCCCTCTTCGCAGCCGGCACCCTAATCCGCCCCGCCCCCGCGACAAGGGCGCGCGCCCGGGAACGGTTGCGCGAAGCCGCACATTGGAACGTAACGTTTCCGGCGGTATGTAGCGGCCGGAACAAGGGAGATCGCGCATGCCTCAGGTTCGTAAAGCCGTCTTTCCGGTCGCCGGGCTCGGAACCCGGTTCCTTCCGGCGACCAAGGCGGTGCCGAAGGAGGTGCTGCCGCTCGTCGACAAGCCGCTGATCCAGTACGCCATCGACGAGGCGCGGGACGCCGGGATCACCGACTTCATCTTCGTCACCGCCAAGGGCAAGTCCGCGCTCGAAGACTATTTCGACAGCGCGCCCGAGCTTGTCCGCGCCCTCGAGGAGAAGGGCAAGACCGACCTTCTCGAGGCGATCAAGCAGGCCGACATGCCCTCCGGCGCTATTTCCTACATCCGCCAGCAGGAGGCGCAGGGCCTCGGCCACGCCGTCTGGTGCGCCCGCCACCTCGTCGGCGACGAGCCCTTCGCGGTGATCCTGCCCGACGACGTGATCGACGGCGACACCGGCTGCCTCAAGCAGATGGTCGCCGCGCATGAGGAGCTCGGCGGCTGCGTCATCGCCGCGATGGAGGTGAAGCCCGAGCAGGTCTCCTCCTATGGCGTGATCGACCCGGCCTCGGACGACGGCCGCCTGGTCGAGATGAAGGGCATGGTGGAGAAGCCGAAGAAGGAGCAGGCGCCCTCCAACCTCGCCGTCATCGGCCGCTACATCCTCAGCCCGCGGGTGATGCAGAACCTCTCCGTCATCAAGCCGGGCGCCAACGGCGAGATCCAGCTCACCGACGCCATCGCGCGGGAGATCAAGATCGGCCGGCCGGTCCACGGGCTCCGCTTCTCCGGCACGCGCTACGATTGCGGCTCGAAGATCGGCTATCTGGAGGCGACCGTCGCCTTCGCGCTCCGCCGGTCGGAGTTCCGCGAGGAATTCGCCGCGTTCCTGCGCGGTTTCCTGGCCGAGATGGGCGACGCCTGAGGGGCTTGGCCCTTGACCCGCGGCCGTATATCCTTATGGCCATACGGCCGCCCGGCCTCCGGGCGGCCTCGCCTTCGTGACAACGACAAAGGAAGTCGACCATAGCTCGCCGCCCGCACCACGCGCCGCCCACGAGAGAGACCGGCCCGCGCGTCAACGACATGATCCGCGCCACCGAGATTCGCCTGATCGACGAGAACGGCGACAATCACGGAGTGGTGACGCCCGCGCACGCCCTCGCCATGGCCGAGGAGGTCGGGCTCGACCTCGTCGAGATCTCGCCGAACGCCACGCCGCCCGTCTGCAAGATCATGGACGTCGGCAAGTTCAAGTACGAGAGCCAGAAGAAGGCCGCCGAGGCGCGCAAGAAGCAGAAGATCATCGAGATCAAGGAAGTGAAGTTCCGCCCGAACATCGACACGCACGACTATGACGTGAAGATGCGCAGCGTGAACCGCTTCCTCGAAGAGGGCGACAAGGTGAAGGTCACCCTCCGGTTCCGCGGCCGCGAGATGGCGCATATGGAGCTCGGCCGGCAGCTTCTCGAGCGAATCGCCGGCGAGATCGAGCCCGTCGCCAAGGTCGAATCGATGCCGAAGGTCGAAGGCCGGCAGATGATCATGGTGGTCGCGCCCCGGGCCTGAGCCCGGAGGCTCGATCCCCACGCGCGGCCTCACGTCCCGGCCGGGGCCCGCGGCGGGCCCGGCGGCGCCTTCGCCGCCAGTTTCCGGTTCGAGCTTCTGAGCCTCAGGATCAGCGCCCGCAAGAGGTCCATCACCTCGCCGGGGTCGGTCGACATCAGCGCGATCACCTCGGCGGCGGTGTAGGCGTCGCAGACCGTCGGCTCCCGCGCCACCGCGGTCGCCGAACGCGGCGCGGGGTCGATGATCCCCATCTCGCCGAACACCTCGTCCGGGCCGAGCGAGGCGATCCGCCGCTCGCCGCCGCCCGCGCCGGCGATGAGGATGTCCACCGCGCCGGCGCGGATCCGGTACATCTCCAGGCTCGCCTCGCCCTCCGAGAAGATGGTCTGACCGCGATCGAACATGACGCGCTGCATGGCCCGTCTCCCGCCTGCGCCCTGGGCGAGCTTACCCGAACCGGGCCGCCGCCGGAGATGATTTTTCTCCCCGCCGGAATCCGCCCGCACCGACCCGGGCGCGGAGCCTCCGCGGCGCCCGCCTAGCCCGCCTCGTCCTTCGCCAGCCAGTTGGCGAAGGTGAGCGTCTCGCTTTCCGCCTCGCCGAAGGACCAGATGCCGGAGCGGGAGAAGACCATCTTCCGCCCGATCCGGGGGAAATGCGCGACGTCGAGCGCCGAGCTTTCGCCGCCCATCAGGTAGACGAGGTCCGTCTCGTAGGGGTTGGTCAGGTGATGCGCCGGGCCGCCGGGGGCCGGAAAGGCCATCACGTCGCCGGGCCCGACCTCGACGATCTCGTCGCCGATCTCGGCCCTGCCGCGGCCCGAGAGGATGACCAGAAACTCCTCGTCCCGCTCGTGGCGGTGATAGAGGAAGCTTTCCTTTCCGGGCGGCACCCGCGCCAGGTAGAGCGCCAGCCGTTCGAGCCCGAAAACCGGGCCGAGCCGCCTGAGGAAAACCTCCGAAGCCGGGTTCAGCGGGTGGCGGACATGCGCCTCCTCCAGCGCCGCGATCTCGCCCGCCGAGAGATGCGCGCGCCGCCCATCCGCCGCCGTCACGCCGCTCACCGCCCGATCCGGGCCTTCATCGCCCAGGCCCGCGCGGTGAGCCGAACCGGGCCGTCCGTCCCGAGCCTCGCCGCAAGCTCGGCCTTCAGCGCCGCGCGCCGATCCTCCGGCAGGCTCATGCAATAGCCGGGCGCGGGGCCGGCCCCGAGCGTGAACGGGCGCCAGAACGCCTCGAAATCCGGGAATTCGGTGGCGATCTCGATCGGCGCGATCTCCGCGCCCTCAAGCCCCGCCCCGTCGCAGAGCGCGGCCAGCCCCTCCTTCGTGCAGAAGGGGAAGCGCGCGCCCTCGTCGAGCCCCGCGGCCTTCGGGTCGATCGCCGCGGCGGCCTTCCAGAAGGCGTCGATGAAGCCGATCCCGCCGCCCGGATAGTCCCAGACATAGAACGAGAGGAGCCCGCCCGGCCGCAGCGCGCGCCGCATCTCGCGGAGCGCCGCCACCCGGTCCGGGATGAAGTTCAGCACCAGCGCCGAGGCGACCGCGTCCACCGCCCCGTCCGGAACCGGCAGGCTCCGCCCATCGGCCGCTTCGAACCGCGCCCACGGGTCGGCGATGGCCTTCCGCGCATGCGCCACGAACTCCTCCGAGGCGTCGGTGGCGAGGATCGAGCGCGGCGCGGCGTGCGAGAGGATGGCGGCGGTCAACGCCCCGGTGCCGCAGCCGATCTCCAGCCAGTCGCCGCCCGCGGGCGCGTCCAGGCAGCGCAGGAATTCCGCGGCCACCAGCCGGCTCCACCGGCCCATGTAGTGCTCGTAGCTGTCGCCAGCGCTCCAGGCGTCGAAGGCGGCTCCTGACGACATTGGTCCCTCCACGAGTGTCCCGATGCGCGTGGCGACGAGCGTCCGAACGGGCCCTGGCGGAAATGGCCCGGCCAAAAACCTATCACGAAACCGGCCGCGTTCCGAAGCGTTAAGGCGGCCCGCCTGCCGCCATGCGCCGCCCGCGGCGGCGTCGTTTCCCTTGCATCCGGCCGCGCGATCGCCTATCGGCTGCCGTACGTGGCGATTTGGTCGGCCGGCTTGCGGGCCACGTAAAAGAATCCGCTAAAGAGGTCGGGGGCAGGGCCCCGGATCGCGACGGCCGTTGTTGAAGGCCGACGCCATGCCCAGAGACGCCGAACCCCGCCCGCTCTCCCCCCGCACGCAGATGGTGCACGCCGGCGCCTGGCGGAGCGCGCATGGAGAGCTGTCGGAAGCCCTCTTCCTCACCCAGGCCTTCGCCTATCCGGACGCCGAGGCCGCCGAGGCGCGCTTCAAGGGAGAGGATCCCGGCTTTATCTACGCCCGCTACGGCAACCCCACGGTCCGCATGTTCGAGGAGCGGATCATGGCGCTCGAAGGGGCGGAGGACGCCTTCGCCACCGCCTCCGGCATGGCCGCGGTCAATGCCGCGCTGATGTGCCAGGTGAAGGCGGGGGACCATGTCGTCGCCTCCCGCGCGCTCTTCGGCTCCTGCCTCTGGATCGTCGAGACGCTGCTGCCCCGCCTCGGCGTCGAGACCACGCTCGTCGACGGCGCCGATCTCGCCGCCTGGCGCGCGGCGATGCGGCCGGAAACCGTGGCGATTTTCCTCGAGACCCCGTCGAACCCGACGCTTGACATCATCGACCTTCCCGTCGTGGCCGAGATCGCCCATGGCGCCGGCGCGCGGGTGATCGTCGACAACGTCTTCGCCACGCCGATCTACCAACGCCCGCTGGCGCTCGGAGCCGATGTCGTCATCTATTCCGCGACGAAGCACATCGACGGGCACGGCCGCTGCCTCGGCGGCGTCGTCCTCGGCTCCCGCGCCTTCATCCGGGAGGCGCTGGAGCCCTATCTGAAGCATACCGGCGGGGCGATGAGCCCGTTCAACGCCTGGGTGATGCTGAAGGGGCTGGAGACGCTGGACCTGCGCGTCCGCGCCATGGCCGCCGGCGCCGCCGCCATCGCCGACCGCCTCGCCGAGGCGCCGGAGGTGGGGCGGGTGCTCTATCCGGGCCGGGCGGACCATCCGCAGGCCGCGCTCGCCGCGCGGCAGATGACCGGCGGCGGCACCATGGTCTCGTTCGATCTCGGCTCGAAGGCGGCGGCGTTCCGCTTCATGAACGCGCTCCGGCTGATCCTGATCTCGAACAATCTCGGCGACGCGAAGTCGATCGTCACCCATCCGGCGACGACGACCCACCAGCGCCTCTCCGAGGCCCAGCGCGCCGCGCTCGGCATCGGGCCGGGGCTCCTCCGCCTCTCGGTCGGCCTCGAAGCCCCGGAAGACCTGATCGCCGATCTCGAAGCCGGCCTCGCCGCGCTCTGATCCTGCCACATTCCGTTTCCGGAATGCGGCTGCCGTTTCAAGAGGATGGCCCCTGATTCAACCTTGAATCAGGCGGCCCGCCAGATCACCGGGAACCAGTCCTCCCTGAGCCGCTCGCCCGGCTTCATGCCGTGGCCGGGGAAGGGCGGGGAGGTGCGGCCCGGCCGTTCGACATAGCGCGCGTCGTCGCCGACCAACCGCACCGAGAAGGCCCGCCGCCGGGCGGCCGCCACGTTGCCCCGCGCGCCGTGGAGCGTCTTGTAGTGGAAGGCCACCGCGTCGCCCGGTTCCATCTCCCATTCCAGCACCTTGAACTTCAGCGGCTCCCTGTCCGGGTCCGGCACGGCCATGTACTCGTTCGTCTCCGGGTAGAAGTTCTCCTCCGAGAGCCAGCGCGTCGGCAGCACCGGCTTCGGCCAGGCGTGGGAGCCCGCGACGCAGCGGAGCGTCGCCTCCTTCACCGGGTCCATCGGCGCCCAGAAGCTGATCGTCTGCCGCCCGTCGACGAAGTAGTAGGGCCCGTCCTGGTGCCAGGGCGTCGGCTTCGACGTGCCCGGCTCCTTCACCAGCACATGGTCGTGGAAAAGCTGCGCCGTCTTCGACCCCATCAGCCGCGCCGCCGCCTCGCCGAGCCGCGATTCGAGGATCGCCTTCCGGAATTCCGGAATCCGCTCCCAGTTGCAGTAATCGTCGAAGAACCGCCCGCCCTCGCCCGGCTTCAGGTTCTCCGCCGCATAGGGCCCCGGCTCCGCCATGTTCCGCTCGATCCCGGCGCGGATCGTCTCCACCTGGTCCCGCAGGAGCCCGCGGATGACGACCACGCCGTCCCGCCGATAGGCCTCCACATCCGCATCCGTCACGAGATCGTCGAGCAGCATCCGCGCCTCCTTGCCTTTCGGGGCCGAAGATAGCGGCGCTTTCGGATAGCAGGAAATCATATGTTTGGATAGATATATAGGATGCCGCTATCAGTAAGCCTCCGCCAGCTCGAATACGCCGTCGCCATCGGCCGGCGCGGCGGCTTCGCGGCGGCGGCCGCCGCGCTCAACGTCTCGCAGCCTTCGCTTTCCGTCGCCGTGGCGGCGCTGGAGGCGGAGCTTGGCCGGCCGATCTTCCTGCGCCGCCGCGGCGGCCCGGTCCGCCCCACCGCCTTCGGCCGCGCCTTCCTCGCCGAGGCGGAGCGGAACCTCGCCGGGATCGCCCGGCTCCTCGGCGGCGAGGCGGCGCCCGTCGCCTTCGCCGTGCCGGAGGATCTCGCGCCCGCCCTGGTCGGCCCCGTCCTCGCCCGCGCCCGCGCGCTCGACCCGGCGGCCCGGCTCGCCGCCAGGCTGGAGGGGTTCGACGCCATCGCCGCCGGCCTCGCCGAAGGGCGGCTCGATTTCGCGCTCACCTACGATCTCGGCCTTGCGGCGGGCTTCGAGAAGCGGGTGATCGGTCGGCTTGTCCCCCATGTCCTCGCCGCCGCCGACCATCCCCTCGCGCGCCGCGGCGCGCGGCCGCGCCTCGCCGAGATCGCCGCCGAGCCGCTCGTTCTCACCGACCAGAGCCTCTCGGTCGGCCATGTCGCGGGCCTGTTCCGGGCGCGCGGGCTCGATCTTCGCATCGCCCATCTCGCGCCGAGCTTCGAGACGATGCGGAGCCTCGTCGCCCATGGGTTCGGCCTCGGCCTCAGCCACACCCGTTCGCGCGCCGGGGCGAGCCATGACGGCGCCCCGCTGGTCGCGCTCGATCTCGCCGACCCGCCGCCGCCCGAGCCCGTCGTCATCGCGTCGAACCCGGCGAACCCGCTCTCCGCCTTCGCCGCCCGCCTCGTCGCCGCGCTGGACGACCTGCCGCTCTGAGCGCCATGTTTGGCGGATGGATGTCGAGATCGCGCCGGCGGACTGGGAGAGCTTCGAGTCCGTCATGGGCCCGAAAGGCGGCTGCGGCGGCTGCTGGTGCATGCTCTGGCGGCGCGGCGCGAAGGACTTCGCCGCCGGCAAGGGGGAGGGAAACCGCGCGGCGATGCGCGCCCGTTTCGCGGCGGGCCGCCCGCCCGGCCTCGTTGCGCGGATCGACGGGGCGCCCGTCGGCTGGGTCCATGTCGCGCCCCGCAAAGAGCTTCCGCGCCTCGCCGGCTCGCGGGTGCTGAAGCCGCTGGACGATCTGCCGGTCTGGTCCATCGCCTGCCTTCTCGTCGCGAAGCCCTATCGCCGGCAGGGCCTTTCGGCCCGCCTGATCGGCGCCGCGGCCGACTACGCCTTCGCCGAAGGCGCCCCCGCGGTCGAGGGCTATCCGAGCGAGCGCGGCCGCGCCGACGCGCCCGCCGTCTTCCTCTGGACCGGAACGCCCTCCGCCTTCCGCGCCGCCGGCTTCACCGAGGCCGCCCGCCGCTCCCCGACCCGCCCGATCATGCGCCGCGCGCGCTGATCCCGCCGCCGCCCTTCCATTCGGGCCAAGGAACGCGCCAGCGATGCGCGGATCATAGGCCAGTCCGAACCCGTCGACCCAGAAGCCTTGGCGACCGAGCGGTGGGCGCGGCCCGGGCTGGTCGCCCGGGCCCAATAGCCTCGACGGGGACGCGGCTCCCTATTTGCTTCCGACGAGCTTGCAGGTCGGTCAAACCGCAAACGACCCCGCCATCAAGGCGCGCTCGTCCCCGGTGAGACCGGAATGGCGATGCCCTCGGGAACGGCCGCCCTCTCAGTCCCGCCCGGCGAACCGCGCCTCGAGCGCCTCGCGCCGCTCGTCGTCGAGCTTGGCGAAGAGAACGTCCGGCGTCGCGAAGGCGTGGCCTTCCGGCAGCGCGCGGAGCGCGGCGCCGGCGCTTTCGGGCCAGGCTTCGTCGGCCGGCAGGCCGAACGCGGAAAGGATCGCCGCCGAGGCGTCGGGGATGAAGGGCCGGGAGATGACGCCATAGAGCCGCGCGAGGTTCAGCGCCGCGCGGGTGATCGCCGCCGCCGCCTCCGGGCTCTCCTTCACCTTCGTCCAGGGCGCCGCGCGCTGGAGATATTCGTTGCCCGTCACCCAGAGGGCGCGGAGCGCCTGCGCCGCGCGGCGGATCTCCACGGCGTCCATCGCCTTCTCGTAGGCCGCGAGGCCCTCGGCGATCTCCGCCTCCAGCGCCGCCTCGTCCGGCCCGTACGACCCGCCCGCGGGCACGGCCTCGCCGAAGCGGGAGCGGCAGAACTTCGTCACCCGGCTTACGAAGTTGCCCAGCACGTCCGCGAGATCCTTGTTCACGCCGTTCTGGAAGCTCTCCCAGGTGAAGTCGGCGTCGCTCGATTCCGGCGCGTTGGAGAGCAGCCACCAGCGCCAGTAATCTGGCGGCAGGATCTCCAGCGCCTCGTCCATGAAGACGCCGCGGCCCTGGCTGGTGGAGAACTTGCCACCCTCATAATTGAGGTAATTGAACGACTTGATGTAGTCCACGATGTTCCATAGCTCGCCCGAACCCATCAGGATGGCCGGGAAGGAGCGGGTGCTGAAGAGCACGTTGTCCTTGCCCATGAACTCGACATAGCGGACGTCCTCCGCCCCCTCGTCCATGCGCCACCAGCGCCGCCAGCCCGCCTCGCCGAGCCCGTTCGCATCCGCCCATTCCGCCGTCGCGGCGATGTATTCGATCGGCGCGTCGAACCAGACGTAGAAGACCTTGCCCTCCATGCCCGGCCAGGGCTTTTCGCCCTTCTTCACCGGGATGCCCCAGTCGAGGTCGCGGGTGATCGAGCGATCCTGCAGGCCCTCGCCGTCGTCGAGCCATTTCTTCGCGATCGAGGTGGTGAGGATCGGCCAGCCGGCGCGGGTCTCGATCCATTCCCTCAGCGCGTCCCGCATCGCCGACTGGCGGAGATGGAGGTGCTTCGTCTCCCGCACTTCGAGCTCGCCGGAGCCGGAGATGGCGGAGCGCGGGTTGATGAGGTCGGTCGGGTCGAGCTGCTTGGTGCAGTTCTCGCACTGGTCGCCGCGCGCGCGCTCGTAGCCGCAATTCGGGCAGGTGCCCTCGATGTAGCGGTCGGGCAGGAAGCGGCCGTCGGCCACCGAATAGACCTGCCGCTCCATCACCTCGTCGATCAGCCCGGCGGCGGCGAGGCGCCCGGCGAAATGCTGCGTGAGCCGGTGGTTCCGCTGGCAAGAGGAGCGG
>CALFYQ010000381.1 GCA_937952085.1 uncultured Paracoccaceae bacterium
CTCGGTCGGCTCGTCCATGACGAGGAGCTTCGGGTTCGAGAGAAGCGCGCGGGAGATCGCGAGCATCTGCTGCTCGCCGCCCGAAAGCTGCCCGCCGCCGTTCGACTTCCGCTCCGCGAGCCGCGGGAAGGTGGAATAGATGCGGTCGGGGGACCATGCGCCGCCCGGCCGCGCCACCATCTTCAGGTGCTCGTCCACCGTCAGCGAACGCCAGAGCCGGCGGCCCTGCGGCACATAGCCGACGCCCATCCGCGCGATCTCCGCCGGGTTCCGCCCGAGGAGCGGCTGACCGAAGAGCGAGACCGAGCCCCCCGCCGCCGGGACCAGCCCCATGATCGTCTTGCAGAGCGTCGTCTTGCCCATGCCGTTGCGGCCGACGACGGAGAGAACGCCCCGGCGGAGCGTCAGGTCCACGCCCTGCAGGGCGTGGCTCGCGCCGTAGAAGACGTTGAGGCCGCGGACCTCGAGCGCGGGGGCGCCGGCGCGCTCACTCATGGCCGCCCCCGAGATAGAGTTCCTGGACCTCCGGGTCCTCCTCGATCTCCTCGGGCTTGCCTTCCTTGAAGACGCGCCCGTTGTGCATCATCGTCACGCTCTCGGCGACGCGGAGCGCCACGTCCATGTCGTGCTCGATGATGATGAAGCCGATATGGTCGGGGAGGCCGGTGAGGATCTTCACCAGTTCGCCCCGCTCGGTCGGAGAAAGGCCCGCCGCCGGCTCGTCGAAGAGGATGAAGCGCGGCGCGCCGGCGAGGGCGAGCGCGATCTCGAGCTGGCGCTGCTGGCCGTAGGAGAGCTCGGCGACCTTGGTGTCCCGAACCGGGGTGAGGCGCACCGCGTCGATCAGCTCCTCCGTCTGCGCCGCCAGCGCGTCGCCCTTCCGCGGCCGGAGGAGGGAAAAGCGCCCGCGGGAGACGCCGCGGCAGGCGAGATAGACGTTGTCCGAAACCGTCAGCCCGCCGAAGAGAAGGCTGATCTGGTAGGTGCGCCGGAGGCCCCGGCGGATCCGCTCGTAGGCGGGGAAGGCGGTGACATCCTCGCCGAAGAGCCGGATCGTGCCGGTGGTCGGCAGGAAATCCCCCGTCACGCAGTTGAAGAGCGTGGTCTTGCCGGCGCCGTTCGAGCCGAGCACCGCCCGCCGCTCCCCCGGCCGCACCGAGAGCGAGACGTCGGAGATCGCGGCGAGGGCGCCGAAGAGCTTGGAGACGTTGGTCAGCTCCAGCGCGGCGCCGCTGCCGACTTGCCCGATGGGCTCCGCGAAGCTCATTTCGCGCGCCTCCGGAGCGGGTCCTCGGCCTTGTCGCGAGCGGCGCGCCACTTGTCCCAGAGGCCGAGCACGCCATCCGGCGACCAGAAGACGATGATGAGGAAGCCGAGGCCGATCACCGTCTTGAACCGCTCGCCCGAAAGGTCGAGCGCGGTCAGCACGTCGGGCGAGAAGGTGCGGAGGAGGACATAGATCAGCGCCCCGATGAAGGGCCCGATCGGCCGCCCGATCCCGCCCACGACGGCGATGACGAGAATGTCGATCACCGCCGGGATGCCCGATGTGCCGGGCGAAATCTGCGAGTTCTGCCAGACGAGAAGAATGCCGCCGAAGGCCGCGATCACCGCCGCGAAGGTATAGGCGGCGATCCGGTGCGCGGTGACGTTGAAGCCGAGCGCCGCCATCCGGCGCGGATTGTCCCGCACCCCCTGGAGCGCCAGCCCGAAGGGCGAGCGGGAGACGTAGACGACCGCGAGATAGGCGAGAAGCGCGACGCCGCCGGAAAGGTAATAGAAGGCGACTGGCTGCCGCCAGTCCACGCCGAAAAGGTCCGGCGGGATGACGAGGTTGAACCCGGTATAGCCGTTGAAGATCGAGTAGTTCTGCCGCGAGAAGTAGAAGAACGCCGAGGCGATCGCGAGCGTGATCATGATCGTGTAGATGCCCTCGGTCCGCACCGCGAGCGCGCCCACGATGGTGCCGAAGATCGCCGCGATGACGATGGCGAGCGGGATGTAGACGTACCAGGGCAGGAAGAGGCTGAGCGACTCGATGCCCGAATTGCCGAAAAGCGCGACCATGTACCCGGCGAGGCCCGCCACCGTCATCTGGATCAGGCTCACCATGCCGCCGTAGCCGGCGAGGAACATGAGGCTGAGCGCGATGGTGCCGAGGATGAAGGTCCAGCCCATCACCTGGAAGAGAATGAAGTCGTTGGCGTAGGCCGGCATGGTCAGGAGGATCGCCGCAAGCGCCCAGACCGGCGCGGGAATCCGGTCGATCGCGGTCGGCTCCCTCTCCACGCGGCGTTCGGCGAGCGACATACCTTCCCCCTAGAGCCGCGCGCCGAGCAGGCCCTGCGGCCGGAAGGCCAGCACCACGGCCATGATCAGGAAGGTGAAGACGACCGAATAGGTCGGCGCGTAGACGACGCCGATCTGCTCCGAAAGGCCGATGATCAGCGCGCCGATCGCCGCGCCCGGGATCGAGCCCATGCCGCCGACGATGACGACGACGAGAGAGGCGAGGAGGTAGCGCGTATCCTCCCCCGGCGTCAGCGACTGGAAGGTGCCGCCGACGATCCCGCCCATGCCGGCGAGCCCGGCGCCGAAGGCGAAGACGGCGAGGAAGACATATTGTATGCGGACGCCGGAAGCCTGCAGCATGTCCCGGTCGTCCACCCCGGCGCGGACCAGCATGCCGAGCCGAGTGCGGTTCAGCACCAGCCACATGGCGACGCCGATCACCAGCGCCGCGAAGAAGATCGCGACGCGAACCGCCGGGAACTTGAGATAGACGAGTTCCCCGTTCGACTTCACCGCCGAGATGATCGGCAGCGTGGCCGGCCCGGCGATCCATTCCGGCGTGATGAGCGTGTAGGATTGGGCGCCCCAGATCCAGAGCATCAGGTCCGCCATCACCACCGAGATGCCGATGGTGACCATGGTCTGGCGCAGCTCCTCCCCCTCCATCCGTCGGAACACCTGATTCTGGAGGAGAAGGCCGAACGCGCCGACGATGACGAAGACGACCGGGAAGGCGAGCAGCCACAGCCCCGTCGCCTCCGCCACCTCGAAGCCGAGATAGCCGCCGACGAGATAGAGCGAGCCATGCGCGAGGTTCACGTTCCGCATCAGCCCGAAGATCAGTGTGAACCCGGCGGCGACGAGGAAATAGAGCGCGCCGAGCGTGATCCCGCCGATCACCGCGTTGAGGAACACCTTCTTGCGGCCGATCAGGTCTTCGAGCGCGTCCGGCCAGGGCGCGAAGACGAGCCAGATCAGCGCCGCCGCGACGACGATGATGACGAGAGCCCAGAAGGGGTGTCGCGCGGCGAAGCCCTGCATGTCGTCCGTTTCCTCCGGGGCGCGGCGCGGTTCTGTCGCCGAATCCGGCGCCCCATTCCGGGAGGAGGCTAGCGGGGCGCGGGGCGGCCCGGCTTACCCCAGAGTCTCATCATTCGGCGCTTGGTCGGGAAAACCGACGGGCCCGGGCGGCATTCGCGTTGATATCAACGCGACTCAGGCGGCGCTCTGGACGTGGACGCTGCGCCGGTAGGCCGAGGGCGGCACGACCCCGTTGGCGATGAAGAAGCGGGAGAAGCTGGCCTGGCTCGAAAAGCCGAGATCGAGGCCGATTTCCGAGACCGCCGCCTCCGAGCCGGCCAGCCGCTCGATCGCCCGCTCCATCCGCAACGTGTTGAGATAGATGTTCGGCGTGACGCCGACCTGCGCCCGGAAGAGCTTGTAGAAATGGGGCCTTGAGAGGCCAACCTCCCGCGCCACGCGGTCGAGTTCCTGCGCCTCGCCGACCCGCTCCTGCAGGATGCGGATGGCGTTGCGGATGCGATAATCCCGCTGCGGCAGGGCGGGCCCGGCGAAATCCGGCCCCCGCTCGGTCCACTGCCAGGACTGGTCGAAAGCCGACTGGGTGAGCGCGCAGAGCCGCTCCTCCACCTTCGGGTCCGCCGCGTCCTCCGAGAGAAGGTCGTTCGCGACGCCGAAGACGAGCCGCGCCAGAGGGTCCGTCACCTCCACGCCGGCGCGGCCGAAGCGGAGCGTGGCGGTGGCGCGGCGCGCCGCGTCGAGGAACCAGCCGGGGCGGATGTAGAGCACCAGCGCCAGCGTCCGCTCCCGCTCGTCGAGCGGCTGGTAGTAATGCGTCTGCCAGGGGCTGACCGCCACCGCCCGGCCCGGCGAGAGCCGGTGCAGCCGCCCGTCGACGACGAGGCCGGCCTCGGGGCCTTGAATGTGGAACAGGAGATGCCCCTCGCGGTGGCAATGCGGGGCCATCGCGCGGTCCATGGCGTAGAGGCATACGCGGCCGAAAGCGCCGTGAAACACGGCGAGCGCGTCGCTCATCTTCCTCCCTCCCGTCGTCTGTCGCACGGGTTGTATGGAAGTCTACGAGTGAATCGCTCCGCCGCAAAGGCCGGAGTCCGGGTGGCGGCCATGCTCACAGCGCGGCCTCCAGGATGGCGAGATAGTCGCCCTCGGTGGCGAGCCGCGGATTGGCCCCCGCGGCCGGGTCCTCCGCCGCGCGGCGGGCGACGCGGCGAAGCGCCGGCGCGTCGAGCCTGAGGCCGGAGAGCCGCTCCGGCAGGCCGATCCGCCCGCCGAGGGCGGCGAGCGCGGCGCCCGGCTCCGCCCGGCCGGAAAGGCCGAGCGCCTGTCGCGCGGCGTCGAGCCGGTCCCCGAGGGCCGGGGCGTTGAAGGCGATGACCGGGGCGGCGAGCGCGGCATGGAGCGCGCCGTGCCGCGCGCCGAGCCCCGCCTCCTCCTCCAGCGCATGGGCGAGGGCGCGGAGCCCGCCGAGCCCCTTCTCGGCGGCGAGCCCGGCGTCAAGCGCCGCCGCCATCATCTCGCGCCGCGCGGTCAGGTCTCCGCCCGCCTCCACCGCGCGGGGAAGCCAGCGCGCGGCGCGGCGGAGCCCGTCGAGCGCGATGCCGTCGGCCGGCGGGTTCCAGCTTGCGCCGAGCCAGGCCTCGAGGCAGTGGACGAGCGCGTCCATCCCGGCCGCGGCGGTCGCCTCCGGCCCGGCGGCGACGGTCAGTGTAGGATCGCAGAGGACGAGCGCCGGGGCGCGGCCGCCGACCGCCTCCGCCAGCGCCGGGGCGACCGGGCCGAGCCCGACCCCCGCGGCGCCGGTCGGGATCGCGACGACCGGAACCCCGCCCGCCCGCCCGGTCCGCTGCGGCCCGGCGCGCCCGAGCGCGCGGGCGAGGTCGAGCGCCGCCGGTCCGCCGACGCCGATCACGCCGTCGCAGCCCGCTTCCGCCCAGGCGACGGCCTCGCGGGCGAGTTCGGCGGCGTCGATCCGCTCCGGCGCGCGGCGCGGCGGCGCGTGGCTGACATCGGCCGGAAGCGCGTGCAACACTCGGCCGAGCGCGTCGCCGGCCTCGGCGGCCGCGTCGAAGATGATCGCGGGCCGGCGAAGGCCGAGCTTCGGCGCCTCGACCGCCAGCGCGTCTTCGAGCACGCCCTCGGCGAAATGGATTCGGGTGACGAAGGTGATGAGCGACATCGCCGGTCCGCGCGGCTGCGGGGCGGAAGGCCGTCCGCGCGGGATCGCCCCGCGCGGACGAGGTCGCGTGCGGCCCGGACCGACCGGCCCGGGCCGGGCCGGGTCAGCCGGCCGGCTGAAGCGCTTCGCAGTTCACCACATCGCGCGAGGGCAGGCCGACCTTCTCGTCGAACTCCTCCCGCGAGAGGCCGAGCGTCTGCGTCACGCCGTCGATCCGCTTGATGAACTTGTTCTCGAGATCGCCATTCGGGCCCTCGACCACCTCGTTGATGAAGACCGGGCCGATCGCCTGGCGGTTCTCGTTGAGGGTGATGAGGCCGACCGGCGATTCGAGCTTCAGCTCCGAGAGGGCGGCGTGGAACTTCTTCTGGCCGTCGGACAGATCCCCGCCGATCTCGTCGAGCGCCTGCAGCGCCGCCTTGGTGGCGAGGTAGTAGCCGACGCCGAAGAGCGACGGGCTCGGCAACCGCTCGCTCTCGGGGAAGGCCTCCTGATACCGCTTCACATAGGCGAGCCAGGCCGGATCGGTGTTCTCGTCCGCCATCAGGCCGGAGGACGGGGTGCCGGCGAGGGCTTCCTTGGCGCGGCCCTTAGAGGTGAGCACGGTCTGGTCGGCCATGATCGAGCCGCCGATCAGGTTGGTCTCGCCGCCGGCCTGCTCGTACTGGTTCAGGAAGTTGATCGCGTCGGTGCCGCCGACGCCGAGATAGATCGCGTCCACATCATCGGGCAGTGCGGCGATGACGCCGCCGAAATCGCCCGAGCCGAGCGGGATCCAGTACCGCTCCACGATTTCGCCGCCCGCCTTGCAGAAGTCGACCGCGAAACCCATGAAGTTGGTGTAGCCGAAGGCGTAGTCGGCGGCGATCGTCGCGACCTTCTTCCAGCCCTTCTCCTCGACCACATAGGTGCCGAGCCCGGCGCCCATCTGCGCGCCGTCGAGATTGAAGCGGAAGAAGTTCGGCGACGGGTCGACGAAGGTGGTCTCGAGCGCGCCCGAAACGCCGTTGATGACGGTCTTGTCCGGGATCGTCTTGGAATAGTCGCGCATCGCCAGCCCTTCCGAGCCGGAGAGCGGGCCGATGATGAAATCGACCTGGTCCTGCTCGATCAGCTTGCGGGCCTGGCGGATGGTGGTGTCCGGCGTCGTGTCCGTCGGCGCGACGACGAACTCGATCTTCTTGCCGCCCGCCATGCCCTTGTTTTCCATGATGGCGAGTTCGATGTTCTTCACGCCGTCCTGGGCGCCGGTGGCGAAGACGCCGTCGAGCGCGGCGAGAACGCCGATCTTGATCGTGCCTTCCGCGGCGGCGCCGAACGGCGCGAGCAGCGCCGCGGCCGACACGGCCCCGATGATCCATTTCGTCATGCGTCGTCTCCCTTCCTCTCGGCGGAGCGGGTTCGTCCCGCCGCCCGCCGGGCGCGGCCCGGTCTTGCCCGAAAGGCTAGGCGGCGGCGCGGCCGGGGGGCGATGACCGGCGGTTGGCCGGCATATCCGAGCGTCTGTTTTTTCGCCCTCCGGCTGCGGCGCCCGGGGCGGAGATGTGCAAGAACAAAACAGGAACTATACTGCCGCTATGCCGCCCGCCCGCCGAATCCTCTCGCTCTGGCTGCCCCGCTTCGCGGCGGAATGGCGGCTTCGGCGGATCGGCGCGGAGGGGGCGGCGGCGCCCTTCGCGACGGTGGCGGAAGGGCCGGGCGGCGGGCTGGCGCTCGCCTCGGTCGCGGCGGCGGCGGAGGCGGCGGGACTTGGCCGGGGCATGGCGCTGGCCGATGCGCGGGCGATACTGCCCGATCTCGTCACCCGGCCGGCCGAGCCCGAGCGGGAGGCGGCGGCGCTCATCGCCCTCGCCCGCTGGGCCGGGCGCTGGAGTCCCTTCGTCGGCGTCGAGCGGGGCGCGGAGGGCGGGCCGGGCGACGGGCTGGCGCTGGACGCGACCGGGGTCGCGCATCTCTTCGGCGGCGAGGCGGCGATGGCGGCGGAGATGGTCGCGGCGCTGGAGCGGATGGGCTTCTCGGCGCGGGCGGCGGCGGCGGACACCCGCGGCGCGGCCTGGGCGCTGGCGCTGTTCGGCGGCGGCGCGGCGGCGGCCCTGCCCGCCGGCGCGCCGGATGGGGACGCGGTGGCCTCCGACGCGCCGGCGACGCGGGTGCGGACGCCGAAGCGGCGGGCCCGGCCGGCCCCGGTCCCGGCCGGGACGGACCCGTTCGTCGCGCCGGTCGGCGGCGCGCGGGCGGCGCTCGGGCCGCTGCCGGTCGCGGCGCTGCGGCTTCGGGGCGAGACGGTGGAGCGGCTCCACCGGCTCGGCCTCCGGCGGGTGGAGGACCTGCTCCTCGCGCCCCGCGCCGGGCTGGCGCGGCGCTTCGGGACGGAGCTGCCGCTCCGCATCGACCAGGCGCTCGGCATGGCGCCGGAGCCGATCTCGCCGGTGGAGGCGGCGGCGCCCCTCGCGGTGCGGGTCAGCTTCCCCGAGCCGATCGGCCTCCTGCCCGACGTGGAGGCGGCGGCCGGGCGGCTCCTCGAGCGGCTCGGCGAGACGCTGGCGCGGCGCGGGCTCGGCGCGCGGCGGCTCCGCTTCGCGCTCCGGCTGGCGGAAGGCGGCTGGCGCGCGGTCGATCTCGGCCTCGCCCGGCCGGGGCGGGACGCGGCGGGGCTGCTCAGGCTCCTCGCGCCGAAACTGGCCGAGATCGAGGTCGGCTTCGGGGCGGATGCGGCGCGGCTCTCCGCCCCGGTGGTCGAGCCCTGGACGGCGACCCGACCGGCCGGCTGGTTCGAGGCGCAGGCGGACGGCGCGGCGCGGATCGCCCCGGGCGGCGGCGCGGCCTTCGCCGACCTGCTCACCCGGCTCGGCGGGCGGATCGGGCTCGAACGGCTGATCCGCCCGCTGCCGGCCGAAAGCCACATCCCGGAAAAGGCCTGGATCGCCGCGCCGGCCGCCTATTCGGAGCCGCCGGAGGGCCCCTGGCCGGACCGCGGGCTCATCCGCCCGCTCCTCCTCCTCGCGCCCGAGCCGCTCACGGCGGAGGCGCCGGGCCGGCCGCCCGCGCGGTTCCGCTGGCGCCGCCGCCTCCACGCCCTCGCCCGCGCCGAGGGGCCGGAGCGGATCGCCCCGGAATGGTGGCTCGACGACCCGGCCTGGCGCTCCGGCCCGCGCGACTACTGGGCGGTGGAGGACGAGGAGGGCCGCCGGCTCTGGCTTTTCGAGGCGCTCGGCGGCGAGATGCGGGGCGGCTGGTTCGTCGCCGGGGAGATGGCGTGAGACGGCCCTATCGCGTGCGATAAGGCCATCATAACATTGATTTCGTTATCGAATTTCCAGAGGGGCCGGCCGTCAGATCAGCCCGCGCCTCGCCAGGTTCCGCATCAGCGCGGCGGCGCCGAAGGTCCAGGGCGCGCATTCGGTGGAGAGCCGCACCGTGTTGGTGAGCGCGCCGAGGCCGGCGCTGGAGATCGTCACCACGTCGCCGACATGGTGGGTGAAGCCCTGCCCCTTCTGACCCCGATCCTCGGTCGGCGCGAAGAGCGTGCCGAGGAAGAGCATGAACCCGTCCGGATACTGATGGTGCTTGCCGATCGTCTGCTTCACGAGGTCGGTCGGGTCCCGGCTGATCTCCTTCATCGAGGAATGGCCCTTCAGCACGAAACCGTCCTCGCCCGTCACGGTCATGTCGAGTTCGGCCTTCCGAACGTCGTCGAGGCCGAACGTGTCGTCGAAGAGGCGGATCATCGGGCCGATGGCGCAGGAGGCGTTGTTGTCCTTCGCCTTGGAGAGGAGGAGCGCCGAGCGCCCCTCCACGTCGCGGAGGTTCACGTCGTTGCCGAGCGTCGCGCCGAGGATGCGGCCGCGGCTGTCCACCGCCAGCACGATCTCGGGTTCGGGGTTGTTCCAGGAGGACATCGGGTGAAGCCCCACCTCGGCGCCCCAGCCCATCGCGGAGAGCGGCTGCGCCTTGGAGAAGACCTCGGCGTCCGGGCCGATGCCAACCTCGAGATACTGCGACCAGAGGCCGAGCGCCTTCAGCTCCTCCTTCACCTGCGCGGCGCGTTCGGAGCCCGCCTCGATCTGGTTGAGGCTGGCGCCGATCTTCTCCGCAACGCGGGCGCGGATCGCTTCGGCCTTCTCCGGGTCGCCCGCCGCCTTCTCCTCGATCACCCGCTCCACCATCGAGCGCGCGAAGGTGACGCCGCAGGCCTTCACCGCCTGAAGGTCGGAGGGGGCGAGGAAGCGGAGCGCGCCGGTCTCGGTTCCGGGGGCGATCTCGGAGAGCGGCGCCAGCGCCTCGCCCGGCGCGGCGCGGACATGGCCGGCCGGGTCGTCCATCTCCATCACGTCGCGCACGGTCGGCGCGGCGCGGCTGGTGATGTCGGTGACGATCCCGTCCCGGAGGGTGACGACCGCGGGGCCGACGCCGGGCCGCTCGACCCGGCCGAGCCAGAGCCCCGCCGCTTCGGATTCCGTGAAAACAGGCCCCTTGGCCATGCGCGTCTCCCCGCTTCGCGGCGATCCCGAACGGTCGCCGATCTCTCTCGCCCCGGTTCTAGACCGGAGCGGCGGAGCGAGGGAAGCGCCTAGCCCTCCGGCGCGGACGGCTTGCAGAACATGTCGTAGACCATTTCGATCATGCGGCGGGCGCGCTCGTCGCCGAGGCTGTAGTACATCGCCTTGCCGTCCCGCCGGAACCGGACGAGCCCTTCGAGACGGAGGCGGGCGAGCTGCTGTGAAACCGCCGGCTGGCGGGCCGAGAGCAGGTCTTCGAGCTCGGTCACGGATTTCTCGCCCGAGGCGAGGTGGCAGAGGATCAGCAGCCGGCCCTCATGCGCGAGCGCCTTGAGGAACCCGGTCGCCTGCCGGGCGTTCTCGACCATCACGTCGAGCTCGTCCTCGCTCATCCCCTCACAGAACTGCGGCAGGGCCACGGTCAGCACTCCTTCCTATCGCGGCGCAGCATAGTCCTAACGATACGTGCAGAAAAGCAAATGCGTTGTCGCGACCTGCGTTTCCCGCGCTATTCCGCCACGATTTCGAAGGCGTCGGCGACAGTCATGGTCGCCTCGACCAGATCGCCGGGCTTTCTGGCCTCGACGAAGGCGCGGATTTCGGGCGCGACCGGCAGGATCCGCGTCTTTCCCTCCGGGGTGAGGACGGTGACGGTCCGGGCCGCCTCGTCATAGCTCTGGAATTCGAGCGTCGAGGAAATCGTGGTGAGCGCGGCCCCGCCCTGGTCGGCGACGGTCTCGTTCCGCTCGGTCGGCGCGCGGGCCTCTCCCTCGGTCATGGCGATCGCCACCGCCTCGAAATGCCGGTGGACCACCCGGTCCCCCGGCGAAAGCTGCGCGAGGTTGGTCACTTCCGGCCCCGCCACGACCTGATAGCGCCGGCCCGCATCGGAGCGGAGCACGACGACGCGCGACGCGCGGTCGATCAGTTCGATCACCCCGCGCGCCTCGGTCGCACGGGAATATTCGGCGTTCGCATCGGCCGGCGCGGCGGGGGGCGGCGGCTCCGACGCGGCGCAGGCGGCGAGGAAAAGGGTCAGGAAGGCGAGGCGGCGCATCATCATCTCCGTCGATTCCGGTTGGACCCTAGCAGAGAGCGCCGCCGGGCTCACGCGGCGCGAAGCGGCCGTTGCAGGAGCGCCGCCGCGGCGCCGGCGAGCAGGATCAGCCCGCCGGCCAGGAGCGCGGGCGCGACGCCGCCGGCGCGGTCTCCGATCCAGCCGGCGGCGACCGGGCTGATCGTCTGACCGATGGCGAAGAGCAACGTGAAGACCGAAACCGCCGGGCCCCAGAGCGCCTGCGGCAGGTTCCGCCGCGAAAAGCTCGTCACTGCCCCCGGCGCCATGAAGAGCGCGAGCCCGAAGAGGAGCGCCGAGGCGATCAGCGCGGGCCGCGACGCGGCGGCGAGCGGCAGAAGCGCGCCGACCGCCAGCATCGCCATCACCAGCGCCAGCGGCAGGCCGGAGGCGAACCGCGCGAAGACCGGCCGCCAGAGGAAGGGCGAGGCGGCGATACCGGCGCCCACCGACACCCAGACCGCGGCGACGAGGCCGGGGCCGGCCCCCTCCTCCCGCATCCAGGCGGCGAGGAAGGTGACATAGACGATATAGCCGAGCCCGAAGCAGAAATAGGAG
>CALFYQ010000382.1 GCA_937952085.1 uncultured Paracoccaceae bacterium
CGTGCTCGACGCCACGCTCCGCGTCGCGACGCCGCTCATCCTCTGCGGCATGGCGGGCATCCTTTCGGAGCGCTCCGGCGTCATCGACATCGGGCTCGAGGGGAAGATGCTGGCCGGCGCCTTCTCCGCCGCGGCGCTGGCGCATCTGACCGGCTCGCCCTGGATCGGCCTGCTCGGCGCCGTCGCCACCTCGGTCCTCCTCGCGGCGCTCCACGCCTTCGCCTGCGTCACGGCGCGGGGGAACCAGGTGATCTCCGGCCTCGCCATCAACATTCTCGCCTCGGCGCTGACGGTGACCGTCGGCATCGCGCTCTTCCGGCGCGGCGGGGCGACGCCCTCGCTCGGCGCGGAGGAGCGGTTGCCGGTCATCGACCTGCCGCTGGCCGAGACGCTGCGGGGCGTGCCGCTCCTCGGGGATCTCTGGTCGGAGATCCTCTCCGGTCACCGCGTCCTCGTCTATGTCGCGCTCCTCTCGGTGCCGCTGGTCGCCTGGCTCCTCTATCGAACCCGCTTCGGCCTTCGGCTCCGCGCCGTCGGCGAGAGCCCGGAGGCGGTGGACAGCGCCGGCCTTTCGGTCCATGGCATGCGCTATCGGGCGGTGCTGCTCGCCGGCGTCTTCACCGGGATCGCCGGCGCCTATCTCTCCATCGCCCATGGCGGCGAGTTCGGGCGGGAGATGTCGGCGGGAAAGGGCTACATCGCCCTCGCCGCGGTGATCTTCGGCAAGTGGCGCCCCGTGCCGACGCTCTTCGCCTGTCTCCTCTTCGGCTTTCTCGGCGCGACGGCGGACCGGCTTCAGGGCCAGCAATTGCCGCTGATCGGCCCGGCGCCGACCGATCTGATGATCGCGTTGCCCTATGTCCTCACGGTGATCCTCCTCGCCGGCTTCATCGGCAAGGCGACGCCGCCGCGGGACATCGGCGAGCCCTATCCGAAGGCGAAGTGAGCGCATCATGGGGGCGATTGTCGGGGTCGATGTCGGCGGCACGTTCACGGACCTCGTCCTGATCGACGCGGAGACGGGCGCGCTCCGCCTCGCGAAAACGCCCTCGACCCCGGCGAACCAGGCCGAGGGCGTGCTCGCCGCGCTCGACGCCGCGGGGGCTTCGGGGCCGGAGCTCGACCTCGTCGTCCACGGCACAACGGTGACGACCAACGCGGTGCTCGAACGGCGCTTCGCCAGGACCGGCCTCATCACCACCGAGGGCTTCCGCGACGTCTTGGAGCTTGGCCGCCGCACAAGGCCGAAGCCCTACGGCATGGTCGGAACCCATGTCCCCGTCATCCCGCGCGACCTCCGTCTCGAAGTGCCGGAGCGGCGGGACGCCACGGGCGCGGTCGTCACGCCACTCGACGAGGCGGCGGTGGCGGCGGCGGGCCGGGCGCTGCTCGACGCCGGCTGCGAGGCGGTGGTGGTCCACTTCCTCCACGCCTATGCCGACCCGGCCCATGAGCGCCGCGCGGCGGAAATCCTCCGCGCCTTCTGGCCGAACGAATACGTCTCGACCGGCGCGGACCTTCTCGGCGAGAGCCGCGAATACGAGCGGGGGGTGACCGCCGCCGTCAACGCCTCGGTCCGCCCGCTGCTCGAACGCTACCTCGCCCGGCTTCGCGGCGCGCTGGCCGATCGCGGCTACGCGCACGACCTTCTCGTGATGAACGGCAATGGCGGCATGGTCTCCGCCGCCCATGTGGCGCGGGAGGCCGCCAAGACGGTGATGTCCGGCCCCGCCTCCGGGGTGATCGCCGCCGCCGCGATCGGCCGCGCCGCCGGGGCGCCGGACCTGATAACCTTCGACATGGGCGGCACCTCGACCGATGTCGCCCTCATCCGCGGCGCCGCGCCCGCCGTCTCCGCCGAGATCGAGGTGGACTACGCCCTGCCGATCCATGTGCCGATGGTCGATGTCCGAACCGTCGGCGCAGGCGGCGGCTCCATCGTCCGCGTCAGCGCGGCCGGCCTCCTCGAGGTCGGCCCCGAAAGCGCCGGCGCCGTTCCGGGGCCGATCTGCTATGGCCGCGGCGGCCGGCGGCCTACGATTTCCGACGCCAACTACCTTCTCGGCCGGCTCGACCCGTCCGGCCTCGCCTCGGTGAACGCCGTCCCGCGGGACGAGGTGGCGGCGATCTTCGCCCGCGAAATCGGCGCGCCGCTCGGGCTCGACGCCTATGGCGCGGCGGAGGCCGCGATCCGCGTCGCGGACGCCAAGATGGGCGGGGCCGTCCGCATGGTCTCGATCTCGCTCGGCGCGGACCCGCGGGATTTCGCGCTCTTCCCCTTCGGCGGGGCGGGGCCGCTCCACGCCGTCGCCATCGCGCGGGAGATGGGGGCGCCGCGCGTCCTCGTTCCGGCGCGGCCCGGCGTCGTCAACGCGCTCGGCTGCGCGCTGGCCGATCTCCGGCACGACTTCACGACGACGCTCGGCCGCCCGCTCGAAGCGGTGGACGAGGCCGAACTTCACGCCCTTCTGGACGACCACGAAGCCCGCGGCGCAGCGCTTCTCGACCGGGAGAAGGCCGCCATCGAGGCGCGCCGCGTCGAGCGGCGGATCGAGATGCGCTTCATGGGCCAGTCCCATCTCCTTCCCGTCCCGCTCGACCATGCCCGGCCGGACCGGGCGGAGCTTCGCGCCCGCTTCGACGACGCCTATCTCGCCCGCTTCGGCATCGAGTTGCCCGGCCAGCGGATCGAGCTTGTCAACGTGATGACGGCGGTGATCGGCGCCCGCCCGCCGCTCCACCTCACCAAGCTGATCGACCCGGCGGGCCGCGCCGCCAGCCTCGCAGGCGCCGAGATCGCCCGCCGCCCGGTCCGCTACGGCGCGGACTGGATCGAGACGCCGGTCTACCGCCGCGAACGCCTCCCCGAAGCCGCCGCCTTCGAGGGCCCCGCGGTGATCGAGCAGATGGACGCGACCACGCTCCTCCACCCCGGCGACAAGGCCCGCGCCGACGCGCTCGGCAACCTGATGATCGAGGTCGCGCCATGATCGACCCCGTCACCCTCACCGTCATCCAGGCCGACCTCTAGCAGGCCTGCGACGAGATGGACCTCGCCCTCATCCGTGCCGCCTTCTCGCCGATCGTCTCCGAGGCGGAGGACCGGGCGG
>CALFYQ010000383.1 GCA_937952085.1 uncultured Paracoccaceae bacterium
TGCATGCCGGGCATCTCGACTACGGCAATATCGGCTCGCTCACCCGGCACGCCTGGTCGGTCGTCGGGCCGGTGGTGAACGAGACGGCGCGGCTCGAAGGGGTGACGAAGCGCGCCGGCGAGCCCGTCGTCGCCAGCCGCGCCTTCGTCTCCGGCCTGCCGGACCCGGCCTGCTGGCGCCTCCTCGGCGCCTTCGAATTCGCCGGCGTATCGAAACCCTTCGAAGTCTACGCCCCGCCCGCCGCCGCCGAAGAGGAAGCCGCATGATCCGCCGTCTCGCCGTCCTCGCCGCGCTCCTCGCCGCGTCCATCGCCCCGATCGCGGCCGAGGCGCAGCAGGTTCCCCGCACGCAGGAGGAGATCACGCTCTCCTTCTCGCCGGTGGTGAAGCGGGCCGCGCCGGCGGTGGTGAACGTCTATACGCGGAAGGTCGTCGCGCGGCGGAACCCGTTCCAGGGAGACCCGTTCTTCGAGCGGTTCTTCCAGGAATTCGGCGGGCTCGGCAGCGGGCGGCGGATGCAGAACTCGCTCGGCTCCGGCGTGGTCCTTACCGAAGACGGCTTCGTCGTCACCAACAACCACGTCGTCGGCGGGGCGGACGAGGTGCGCGTCGTCCTCGCCGACAAGCGGGAATTCGACGCCGACATCGTCTTCGCCGACGAGCCGTCCGACATCGCGATCCTCAAACTTCGCGGCGCCTCCGGCCTCGCCACCCTCAACTTCCGGGACAGCGACACGCTCGAGGTCGGCGATCTCGTGCTCGCCATCGGCAACCCGTTCGGGGTGGGGCAGACCGTCACCTCCGGCATCGTCTCGGCGCTGGCCCGGTCGGGGACGGCGGGGCCGCGCGCGCGGCCCGGCGGCTATTTCATCCAGACCGACGCGGCGGTGAACCCCGGCAATTCCGGCGGCGCGCTGGTCGACATGGCGGGCCGCCTCGTCGGCGTGAACACCGCCATCCTCAGCCGCTCCGGCGGCTCGCTCGGCATCGGCTTCGCGATCCCGGCTAATCTCGTCCGCACGGCGCTCGAAAGCGCGCTCTCGGGCGAGACGACGCTGCGGCGGCCCTGGGCCGGCATCGTCGGTCAGGCGGTGACGGCGGAACTCGCCGACGCGCTCGGCCTGCCGACGCCGATGGGGGTGGTGATCGCCGACATGCACCCCCTCAGCCCGATGCGGAGCGCCGGGCTCGAGGTCGGCGACGTGATCGTCGGCTTCGAGCATCAGCCGGTCGGCTCGCTTGAGGAACTTTCCTTCCGCATGGCGGCGGTCGGCGTCGGCGGCGCGGCGGAGGTCGAATTCGTCCGCAAGGGGCGGCGCGGCGCCGTCTCGATGCCGCTCGAGCCGGCCCCGGCCTCGCTCCGACGCAACTGAGGTGGCCGACCTTTTCGACCGCGCGCCGGGGGCGGAGGCCGAAGCGAAGGCCAGGGCGGAGCGCGCGCCGCGCCCGCTCGCCGACCGGCTCCGCCCGAAATCCCTCGCCGAAGTGGTGGGGCAGGAGCATATCCTCGGCCCCGAGGGCCCGCTCCGCGCGATGATCGCCGCGGGCGCGCTCTCCTCCCTCGTCTTCTGGGGCCCGCCCGGCGTCGGCAAGACGACCATCGCCCGCCTCCTCGCGGCCGAGACCGACCTCGCCTTCGAGCAGCTTTCCGCCATCTTCGCCGGCGTCGCCGACCTTCGCCGCGTCTTCGAGCAGGCGGAGCTTCGGCGCCGGCAGGGCAGGGGCACGCTCCTCTTCGTCGACGAGATCCACCGCTTCAACAAGGCGCAGCAGGACGGGTTCCTGCCGCACATGGAGGCGGGGACGATCACCCTCGTCGGCGCCACCACCGAGAACCCCTCCTTCGAGCTCAACGCCGCGCTTCTCTCCCGCGCGCAGGTGCTGGTGCTGAAACCGCTCGGCCCGGAGGCGATGGAGACGCTCCTCTCCCGCGCGGAGGAGCTGGAGAGCCGGAAGCTGCCGCTCCTCCCCGAAGCCCGCGCCGCCCTCGCCGAGATGGCGGAGGGGGACGGCCGCGCCCTTCTCAACATGGCGGAGCAGCTCTTCCGCGTCGGCGGCGCGCCGATGGGGCCGGAGGAGATGGCCGCCCGCGTCACCCGGCGCGCGCCGATCTACGACAAGTCCGGCGACGGGCATTACAACCTCATCTCCGCGCTCCACAAATCGGTGCGGGGCTCGGACCCGGACGCGGCGCTCTACTGGCTCGCCCGGATGCTGGCGGGCGGCGAGGACCCGCGCTATCTCGCCCGCCGGATCGTGCGGATGGCGGTCGAGGATGTCGGCCTCGCCGAGCCTGGCTGCGCCCAGATGGCGCTCGCCGCCGCCGAGATCTACGAGCGCCTCGGCTCGCCCGAGGGGGAACTCGCGTTGGCGCAAGTCGTCGTCCACATGGCCCTCGCGCCGAAATCGAACGCCGTCTACGCCGCCTTCGGCGCGGCGATGCGCGCGGCGAAGGCCTCGGGCTCCGTCCCCCCGCCGAAGCACATCCTCAACGCCCCGACCAAGCTCATGAAGGAGCAGGGCAACGCCTCCGGCTACCGCTACGACCACGACGAGGAAGACGGCTTCTCCGGCCAGAACTACTTCCCGGACGGGATGAAACGCCCAGTCTTCTACCTCCCGAAGGACCGCGGCTTCGAGCGGGAACTGGCGAAACGGCTCGACTGGTTCGTGAAGAAGCGGGGGGAGAAGGGCGTGAAGGACTGACGCGTGGCGAGCCTGGTCGGGGCCCGGGCCGAAGCCGACCGCCCCACGCACCGGGTCGCGGGCCCATCGGGCCGAATGAAGCGCGAAGGGGCGCGCCCGGCCGCGGGGAGGGGCGGGCGCGGCCCGGGCTGGTCGCCCGGGCCCGAGAGGGATGGGGAGGGCGCGATCCAACTCCGGCCCCATTCGCAGGGCGCCCGGTCCGCAGCCATAGCCCGCAACCCGCCCCCGCTTGACTTCCCCCCGCCCCGCGCGTTGAAGCGCAGGCGAAGGGAGCCCGCATGACCCTCCTCCTCGTCGCCCTCGGCGGCGCGTTCGGCGCGATGACGCGGCACCTGACGGTGTTGGCCGCGGCGCGGACGCTCGGGCCGAATTTCCCCTGGGGCGTCGCCATCGCCAACGTGGCGGGGAGCTTCGCGATGGGCGTTCTGGCCGCGCTCCTGCTGGAGCGGAGCGGCGCCGCCTCCCGCTTCGCGCCGCTGATCCTCACCGGCTTTCTCGGCGGCTTCACCACCTTTTCCGCCTTCTCGCTCGACTTCGCGCGGTTGGTGGAGACGGGGCGCCTGATCGCCGCGCTGGCCTATGCGGGGGGCTCGGTCATCCTCTCGCTCTGCGCCGTATTCTTCGGCCTGATGGCGGGGAGGGCGATCTGATGCCCGGCGTCACCCATCTCACCGTCGGCGAGGACGAGGCGGAGCAGCGGCTCGACCGGTTCCTCCGCCGCCACTACCCGCAGCTTGGCCAGATCCGCATCGAGAAGATGTGCCGCAAGGGCGAGCTTCGGGTGGACGGCGCGCGCGCGAAACCGGCGACGCGGCTCGAACCCGGCCAGAAGGTGCGCGTGCCCCCATTCCCGGACGAGGAGGCCGAGCGCCCCGCCCGCGAGCCGCGGCGCATCTCCGAGGCGGACGCCGAGATGATCCGCGCCTGCGTCCTCTACAGGGATGACCACCTCATCGCCCTCGACAAGCCCGCCGGCCTCGCCACCCAGGGCGGCGAGGGGCAGGAGCGGCATGTCGTCCTCCTCGCCGAGGCGCTGAAATTCGGCAAGGAGGATGCGCCGAAGCTGGTCCACCGGCTCGACAAGGACACGTCCGGCGTCCTCCTCCTCGCGCGCACCGGGCGCGCCGCCGCCGCGCTCGCCCGCGCCTTCCAGGCCAAGACGACGGAAAAGACCTATTGGGCCGCCGTCGCCGGCTCGCCGAAGCTGAAACAGGCGACGATCCGCTTCGGCCTGGTCAAGGCCGGCCCGAAAGGGGCCGAGAAGATGCGCTGCATCCACCCGAACGAGGTGGACGCGACCGAGGGCGCGAAGCGCGCCGTCACCGACTACGCGGTGATCGAGACGATCGGCAAGCGCGCCGCCTGGGTCGCGCTCCGCCCCGTCACCGGCCGCACCCACCAGCTTCGCGCCCATATGGCGGAGATCGGCCACCCCGTGGTCGGCGACGGCAAATATGGCGGCAACGCCACCACCAACGAGGGCGACGGCTGGGGCGCCCAGCTTGGCGGAGAGGTGAGCCGGAAACTCCACCTCCACGCCCGCCGCATCGCCTTCCCGCACCCGCTGGAGCCGGGCCGGCGGCTCGTCATCACCGCGCCGCTCCCCGCCCACATGGCGAAGACCTGGGCGATGTTCGGCTGGCGCGCGGAAGACGCGCCGGAAGACCCGTTCGAGGAGGAGACGTGACGAACTTCGTGCTTCTGCATGGCGCCTGGCATGGCGGCTGGTGCTGGGCCCGCGTCGCCTCGATCCTCCGCGCCCGCGGCCATGCGGTGACGACGCCGACCCAGACCGGTCTCGGCGAGCGGCGCCACCTGCTATCCGCCGACATCACGCTGACCACCTTCGGCGAGGATCTCCGCCTCCACCTCGAATACGAGGACATCGCCGAGGCCGTGCTCGTCGGCCATTCCTTCGGCGGCTCGGCGCTCTCCTACGCGGCGGAGCGGGCGCATCACCGCATCGCGCGCCTCGTCTATCTCGATTCCATGCTGGTTCTCGGCGGCGAGACGCCGTTCGACACCGTGCCGCCCGACGTCGCCGCGCTCCGCCGGCAGATGGCGCAGGACTATTCCGGCGGCCTCTCGCTGCCGCCGCCGCCCGCCGCCGCCTTCGGCGTCACCGGCTTCGCCGACGCCGCCTGGCTCGAGGCGAAGATGACGCCGCACCCGCTCAGCGCCTTCGAGTCGAAGCTGGAGATCGACGGGCCGGTCGGCGCCGGGCTGCCGGCCGAATATCTCCTCTGCGCCCAGCCGGTCTACGGGCCGCTCGCCAGCTCGCGCGAGCGGGCGCAGGAGCTTGGCTGGCCGGTGCGGGAGATCGCGACCGGCCATGACGCGATGGTCACCGCGCCCGAGGCGCTGGCCGACATGCTGGAGGATGGCGCATGACCGCGACGCTCGAAAAAGTCACGGCGCGGGGCGTTCTCGCGCCGATGCGCCGGCCGCTCGCCACCGCGGGCGGCTCGGTCACGGAGGCTCCGCTGGCGCTGATCGACCTTCACGTCTCCGACGGAACCGTCGGCCGCGCCTATGTCTTCGCTTATGGCGCCTTCGCGCTGCCGGCGCTCCTAGCCGCCATTGAGGGCCTAGGCGGCGCGCTGATCGGGCGCCCGCTCGCGCCCCGCGCGCTCCATATGGCGATGCGCGCCCGGCTCCGCCTCGCCGGCGCGACCGGCTCGATGGGGCAGGCGCTCTCCGGGCTCGACATGGCGGCCTGGGACGCCTTTGCGAAGGGCCTCGGCCTGCCGCTCCACGCCGCGCTCGGGGCGGAGGCCCGGCCGACCCGCGCCTACAATTCCAACGGCCTCGGCCTCATCGGCGCGAAGGCGGTCGGCCCCGAGGCCGCCGCGCTCGCCGAGGGGTTCGGCGCGGTGAAGCTCCGGCTCGGCTACAGGACGCTCGAGGAAGACCTCGCCGCCATCGCCGCCGCCCGCGCGGCGATCGGCCCCGACGCGCCGCTGATGACCGACTACAACCAGTCGCTCCTCCCGGCCGAGGCGGCGCGCCGCGCCCGCGCCATCGACGATTCCGTCTTCTGGATCGAGGAGCCGGTGCGGGCGGATGATGTGGAGGGCCATGCCGAGGTTCGCGCCGCCTGCGGAACCCAGCTCCAGACCGGCGAGAACGCCTTCGGTCCGCCCGACATCGCGCGCCTGATCGCCGCCGGCGCCGCCGATCTCCTGATGCCGGACGCCGGCAAGATCTGGGGCGTCACCGGCTGGCTCGAAGCCGCCGCGCTCTGCGCCGCCGCCGGCATCCCGATGTCGAGCCATCTCTACCCGGAAGTTTCCGCTCACCTCCTCGCCGCGACGCCGACGGCGGACTGGCTCGAATTCGTCGACTGGGCCGCGCCCATCCTCGCCGAGCCCTTCGCCTGCGAGGCCGGCATGGCGACGCCGCCGGCGCGGCCCGGCATCGGCATGGAATGGGACGAGGCGGCGGTCGCGCGCCTCGCGATCTGACCCGGTGCGCCGGATCGAGACGGAGGCGGATGTCGCGGAAGGCGCCGCCTTCCTCGCCGGCGCCTGCCCCCGCCTCGCCCATGCGCTGAGCGTGATCGGCGCGCCGCCGCTCCGCCGCCGGGCGGACGGCTTCGCCGCGCTCCTCCATTCCATCGTCTCGCAGCAGGTCTCGACCGCCGCCGCCGCCGGCATCTGGGCCCGGATCGAGGCGGCGGGGCTCGACAAGGAGGCCGCCGTCGCCGCCGCGACGGAGGAGGCGCTCCGCGCCGCCGGCCTCTCCCGCCCCAAGGTTCGCTACGCCAGGGCGCTGGCCGAGGCCCGGCTCGACTATGCGCGCCTCCGCGACCTGCCGGAGGCGGAGGCCGTCGCCACGCTCGTCGCGGTGCCGGGCGTCGGCCGCTGGACCGCCGAGATCTACCTCATGTTCGCGGTCGGCCGCGCCGATATCTTCGCGCCGGGCGATCTCGCGCTCCGCGAGGCGGCGCGCATCCTCTACGGCCTGCCCGAGCGGCCCTCGATCCCGGCGCTCGACGAGATGGCGATGGCCTGGCGTCCCTGGCGCGCCGTTGCGGCCCGCATCCTCTTCGCCTACTACCGCGCGGCGAAGGGCAGGGAGGGCGTCGCATGAGCATCCTGACGGGTCCGCGGGCGCCGGCCCGCTCCGGGACGACGAAAAGCCTCGTGATCCTGCTCCACGGCTACGGCGCGGACGGGAACGATCTTTTCGGCCTCGCCGGCGCGCTCGCCCCGCACATGCCCGACACCGCCTTCCGCTCGCCGAACGCTCCGGAGCGATGCGCGGTCAACCCGGGCGGCTATCAGTGGTTCCCGATCTCCTGGCTCGACGGCTCGCCGGAGAGCGAGATGAAGGCCGGCGCCGCCCGCGCCTTCGACACGCTCCAGGCCTATCTCGACGAGGCGATGGCGGAGGAGGGCGTGGGCCCCGAGCAGGTGGCGCTCGTCGGCTTCAGCCAGGGCACGATGCTCGGCCTCCAGGTCGCGCCGCGCCGGAAGGCGCCCTTCGCCGGCATGGTCGGCTTTTCTGGCCGCCATATCCCGATGGAGGCGCCCGTCACCTCGCCGCTCCCCGTCCTCCTCGTCCACGGCGACATGGACGAGATGGTGCCGGTCGAGGCGATCCATGAGGCGCGCGCCGCGCTGGCCGCGCAAGGCGTGCCGGTCGAATGGCATGTGAGCCGCGGAATCGGCCACGGAATCGCGCCGGACGGGCTCCGCCTCGCCCTCGATTTTCTTCGCCGCGTGCTCTCCTAGGCGGCGAACGGCGCCGGTTTGGTCACATAAGGCCGTCTTCGCCACGAAATTAACCGGACTTTCCCTCGAATTCGCCGCGAATCCCTGTATACCCGTAGATGTCGAAGCCGCTCATGTTCCGGGCGGTGGAGATGTGAAACGTGGGGCGCTGGCGAGCTAACGGCTTCCATCAGCGCAATTGTGAAACGAGCACCGCGCCGCGCAGGACGTGTCGGCGCTGATGGAGAGAGTCATGTCCAATCGTCTTCTGGCCGCCGTTGCGGTCGCAGCTTCCCTCGTCGCCGCTTCCGCCGCCCAGGCGTCCACCGTCTTCGCGTCGATGGTCGATGTCAGCGGCGCCGGCGCCGGCATCGGCTGGGACGCGGAGCTTGGCGACGCGCCGTCCACCGCCCGCACCAACCCGGCCAACATGCTCGGCGCGCCGGATTCCGTGCCGGGCCGGGAGGGCGGCTTCTACTCGCTGAACGGCGGCGTCGCAGTCTTCGGTTTCGGAACCAACTTCTTCGGCGATGCGAACATCTTCGAGGTGACCTTCTCCTGCAGCGGCTCGGGCGAGCGCTGCTCGAACCATCCGGAATCGGTCGATGTCTACGCCTTCGCCGGGGCGTACAACCCGTTCGACGGCGCGTTCGGCCTCGGCGATCTCTTGTCGCGCGGCTTCAGCTTCGTCGGCAATCTCGGCAACGGGACGGCGCAGCGCGGCGGTTCGATCACCGTCGGCGGCCCGTTCAGCTTCCTCGCGCTGGTCGACAACAGCTCGACCCCGGACGGCTTCGACATCGACGCGATCAGCGTCTCCGCCGTCCCGGTTCCGGCCTCGGCCCTGTTCCTCCTCGCAGGGCTCGGCGGCCTCGGCTTCCTCCGGTCGCGCCGCAAGGCCTGACCTTCGGATCGCCGAAATGGGGAAAGGGCGCCTTCGGGCGCCCTTTTTCGTTGCACGGGCGCCGCGAAAGGCCTGTGGACAAGTCACAATTCTTTCGCGTTCCGGGACGATGTAGCTGCTTGAACGGCGCCGGCGCCAAGATATAGTCGCGCGAGGGAGGCGGCGATGGCCCGAAGGACGGTGACGAGTCGATGAGCGGGGCGGCGGCGATGAGCTTCGTCCGCTCCCCGGGGCGGCTGAGGGACCATCCGGCCCTCGTCCTCAACGCCGATTATCGCCCGCTCTCCTACTTCCCGCTGTCGCTCTGGCCCTGGCAGGAGGCGATCAAGGCCTCCTTCCTCGACCGCGTCCGCATCATCGCCGAATATGACGAAGTGGTGCGGAGCCCCTCGCTGGAGATGCGGATTCCCTCGGTTGTGGTGCTCCGGGAATATGTGAGGCCGGCCCTCTACCCGGCCTTCACCCGGTTCAACCTCTTTCTCAGGGACGAGTTCTCCTGCCAGTATTGCGGCGCGGCGGGGGAGATGACCTTCGATCATGTCATCCCGCGCTCGCGCGGCGGGCGCACGACCTGGGAGAACGTCGTCGCCGCCTGCTCCTGCTGCAACCTGAACAAGGCCGATCTCAGCCTCCGCGAATCGCGGATGTCGCTCAGGCGGAAGCCGGCGCGTCCGACGGCCGAGGCG
>CALFYQ010000384.1 GCA_937952085.1 uncultured Paracoccaceae bacterium
AGGAATCCGGCGTCGCCATCATGCGCGAGCACGGCATGGACGTGATCACCGAGATCGACAAGGCGCCCTTCGCGGAACTCGCCGAGAAGACCGCCTACTCCGTCTACACCGACCAGTACGGGACGGAGATGATCGAGCGCATCAAGGCGGTGAAGTAAGCGGGCCCAGCCCATCCGGGCCGGCGCCTCCGCGCGCCGGCCCCCTCCTCGGACATCGAGCGAAATGAACATCTTCCTGCGAATCGAGGCGGCGACGACGCGCGTCGCGCTCTGGCTCGCCATCGGCTTCCTGCTGATCGCGACCGGGCTCGCCATGTATCAGGTCACGGCGCGCTTCGTGTTCGGCAACCCCTCCACCTGGTCCGAGGTCGCGACCCGGTCGGCGATGATCTGGTGCGTGCTGCTCGGCGCCGCGCCGGCCTTCCGCGAAGGCGCGATGATCGCCGTCGAGATCGTGCAGCGCGGGCTGCCGCAGCGACTGGGGCTCTGGCTCCATCAGCTTTCAATGGCGCTGACGCTGCTCTTCTTCGGCATCCTGCTCTGGCAGGGCGTCGCCATGGTGGAGCGCGTCGCGAAGCAGAAGCTGGCGGCGCTAGAAGTGTCGATCGGCTGGGTCTACGCCGCGCTGCCCTTCGGCGCCGTCTTCATCCTGATCGCGGTCGTCGGCTGCATGATCCGGGCCGGGCGCGGCGAATGGGCCGCCGCGCAGAACGCGTTGAACGAGGCGCAGCAATGAACGTCGCCCTCGCGGTATCGCTCGCGATCTTCTTCCTCGCCGGCGTGCCGATCGCGGTGGCGATCGGCCTCGCCTCGGTGATCGGCATCGAGGTCAACGGCCGGTTGCCGATGCTGCTCGTCGCGCAGCGCATGTTCACCGGGCTCGACAGCTATCCGCTGATGGCGGTGCCCCTCTTCATCCTCGCCGGCAACCTGATGTCGGCCGGCGGCATCTCGTTCCGCCTCGTCGAACTGGCGAAATCCATCGTCGGCGGGGTCCAGGGCGGGCTCGCGGCCTCCTGCGTGCTCACCTGCATGCTCTTCGCCTCGGTTTCCGGCTCCTCTGTGGCGACGACCTTCGCCATCGGCGCGATCCTGATCCCGGCGATGGTGAAGCACGGCTACCCGACGCCGCTCGCCGCCTCGGTGCAGGCAAGCTCGGCCGAGCTTGGCGTGCTGATCCCGCCCTCGATCCCACTCATCCTCTACGGCGTCGCCACCGACACCTCGATCGGCCAGCTTTTCGTCGCCGGCATCGGGCCGGGCGTGCTGGTCGCCGGCTCGCTGATGGCGCTGGTGCTCGTCCTCTGCCGGGTCCGCGGCCTCGGCAAACAGGACGGAGACGAGCGGCCCCGCTTCGGCGCCGCCTTCGTCTCGGCGACGCCCGCGCTCCTCGTGCCGGTGGTGATCCTCGGCGGCATCTATTCCGGCGTCTTCACCCCGACGGAGGCGAGCGCCGCCGCCGTCGCCGCGGCGGTGCTGGTCGGCATGGCCTTCTATCGGGAGCTTCGGCTCCGTGACCTTCCGGGCATCCTGAAGAAGACGGTCGTCTCCACCGCGGCGATCATGCTCATCATTTCGGCCGCCGCGCTCTTCTCCTTCCTGATCGCGCGGTCGGGCCTGCCGGGGGAGGTGGCCGGCTGGTTCAAGACCATGTTCGAAAGCCGCGTCGCCTTCCTCTTCGCGGTGAACGTCCTCCTCCTCGTCATCGGCATGTTCATCGAGACCTCGGCGGCGATCCTCGTCCTCGCGCCGATCCTGACGCCGATCGCGGTCGCCTACGGCGTGGACCCGGTGCATTTCGGGCTGATCATCGTCGTCAACCTCGCGCTCGGCATGATCACGCCGCCGCTCGGCGTGAACCTCTTCGCCGCCTGCGCGGTGGCGAACCTGCCGGTCGAGAAGATCATCCCGCAGCTTCTCTGGTTCGTGCTGACGGTCTTCGGCGCGCTGATGATCGTGACCTACGTGCCCGAGGTTTCCCTCTGGCCGATGCAGGTCTTTCTCGGCGCGCCCTGAGGGGCGGGCCTTAGGCTCGCCGGGTTCAGGCCGCGTAGCGCGCCAGCACCTCGGGGTCGATCTCGACGCCGAGCCCCGGACCCTCGGGGATCGGCAGCGTGCCGCCGACCAGCGCGAAGGGCCGGGTGAGGAGATCGTCCCTGAGCGGGTTGCAGGTGCGGTCGAACTCGACGACCGGCTCGTTCATCAGCGGGATCGGGTTCGCCGTGTGCGGGAAGGGCGGGATCGTGGCGATGGCCTGGAGCGCCGCCGCCACCGCCACGCCCGAGCCCCAGACATGCGGGATCGTCGCCACGCCCCAGGCGTTGGCGAGGGCGAGGATCTGTCCGAAGGCGGTGAAGCCGCCGCAGGCCGCGATGTCGGGCTGGATGATGTCGACGCAGCCGCCCGAGATGAAATCCCGGAAGCCGTAGCGGGTGAACTCGCACTCTCCGCCCGCCACCGGGATCGGGTTCTCCGCCCGAACCTTGCGATAGCCGTCCCGGTCCTCCGGCGGCACCGGCTCCTCGAAGAAGCGGACGTCGAAGGGCTCCATCGCCCGGCCCATCCGCACCGCCACGGCGGCGTTGTAGGCGTGGTTGGCGTCGGTCAGGAGGCCGATCTCCGGCCCGACCGCTTCGCGGATCACGCGGATGCGCTCGATGTCGTCCTTGAGCGAAAGGAGGCCGATCTTGATCTTTAGAAAGCCGAAGCCGGAGCCGGCATAGCCCGTCGCCTCGGCTTCGAGCGCGCGGAGAAGCTTCGGCATGTCCCGGAAATCCGGCGGGTAATAGCAGCCCGTGGCGTAGGCGGTGACGGCCTCGCGGAAACGTCCGCCGAGCATCTTCCAGACCGGCAGGCCCGCCGCCTTGCCGGCGATGTCCCAGAGCGCGATGTCGATGGCCGAGATCGCCTCGACATAGGTGCCGCGCTGCCCGAAATCGCGCGAGAAGGCGTAAAGCTCCTCCCAGATCCGGGTCGGCTCGGTCGGGTCGCGGCCGATGAGACGGGGGGCGAGCACCGCATCGATGCAGGTCGCCACCGGCTCGCCCGGCCCGTATTGCCCGCCCTCGCCCCAGCCGACGAGGCCGGAATCGGTCTCGATCCGGACGAGGCAGCTGTTCCGCTCCGGGAACATCGCCTGCGAGGAATAGAACCGCGCGTCGCCGATCGGCGCGCGGAGCCGGATCGACCGGATGGATGTGATCTTCACGCTGCGCCCTCCGCGCCGATGTCTTCGGGAAGCCGCGCCTCGAGCCGGGCGCGGGAATTTTCGAGGTGCCGGCGCATCGCTGCCACGGCGCCGGCCGCGTCCCGCCGCGCCATCGCCTCGGCGATGGCGATGTGCTCCGGCAGTGCCAGCGCATAGGCGCGCGGCGCCTCCCGCACCAGCACGCCCTGCGCCCAGCGGACGAGGTCCATCTGCCCGGAGAGGAGGCGCTGGAGCCGCGGGTTGCCGCATTGCTCCCGCGCGAGGTCATGGATCGCCATGTCCTCCGCCTCGCTGCAGGCCTCGATCCGGCCCGCCGGGCCGTCCGCGAGGCGGCGATAGGCGGCGAGCACGGCGCCGATCTGCGCCTCTGGCGCGCGCGGCGTGGCGAGTTCCACCGCCATGCATTCGAGCGCGACGCGAAGCTCGAAGATCTCCCGCACGCTCCGCCGCGTCATCGGCGCGACGAAGACGCCCTTCCGTGGCTCGATCCGGAGAAAGCCCTGCGCTTCGAGCGCCCGAACCGCGTCTCGGAGCGGCGTGGAGCTGACGCTCCAGCTCTCGCCATATTCGGCGATGTTCACCCGCGCGTCCGGGCGGACGCGGCCCTCGGTGATCTCGCGCCTGAGCGCCTCCTCCACCTGCTCCGCCAGCGATGCCCTGTCGAACATGGCGCCCCGTCCCCGTCAGCCCGTCCATAACCGATTTGAGGTCTGATGCATCACGCATCAGAATGCAACGGCGGCGAGGTTGGGCGCTCCGGGACGCCGAACGCCTCAGGCCGCCTTCAGGAAGGGCCGAGTTCGCAGAGGAGTCGGAACAATCCGGCGGCGTCCGGCGAAATCGAACGGATGCGCCGCAGCGACTGGAGGGCGAGGCGCGCATCCGCCTCTCGAAGGGTTTCGATCAGGAGGCATCCGGCGACCTTCGCGTCGCCGCCGCGCAGGCGCTCCTCGTCGGTGACGGGGCCGGCGGCCGCCGCATCGGCGCTCCAAAGCTCGATCCGGGCGGTTCCGGGGTCGGCCGCGAGCGCGTCTATCGTCTCGCGCGTCGCTGCATCCGACGGCCCCATGAGTTCCGCGGTGACGGCGAAGGCGCCGCGGAACGCACCCTGCGCCTCATCGAGCCGGCAGATTGTGCGGCTCATGTTCCGCATCGCCTCCGACATGATCACGCCGGTCAGCGGGGTCGGCGCGCCGAGCCGGGCGCGGTAGGCCTCTGACGTCAGAACGCCGGGCGCCTCGACCTCGTAGTTGCAGAAATAGCCCCGCCCGGCCTCGACCGCCTCGTGGCGCCGGCCGCGCAGGAAGCCGGGCACGGCGAGGCGTTCCGCGAGGTGTTCGGACTGGTACCACCGCTCGAACTCCGCCTCGCGACCGGGCGCGGAATCCATCCAGAGCGCAAGCCGCCCGGCGCCGGCCATCACTTCGCCTCCCAGGGCGCGCCGCCGGCGCAGCTTCGACAGAGCGTAGCGGCGCGCCCGCCTGCGTCCACCGGCATCATCACGCCGGCGATGACGGAGGCGTCGTCGGAGCAGAAGTAAGCCGCCGCCTTGTCGCACGCCGCCTCCTTGAGGTCGGTCAGCGCCTTCGCGGCGTAAGTCCTCGCCCCGCCGGTGACCACCAGCACACCGTCTCCCATGCGCCGCCTCCCCGATCCGGCGGTTCGCCCGCCCGTTTCGCCCGGCAAGATCGGCCAGAAACTTGTCATTGCAAAATCTATTTTCACAATGACAAAGATCCGAACGGGAGGGCGCCGGGCTTGGACGAATTCGACGTGATCGTGATCGGCAGCGGCGTCGCCGGGCTGACGGCGGCGCTGACGGCGTCGCTGCAAGGCGCGTCCTGCCTCGTTCTGGAGCATCTTGACCGGTTTGGCGGCACCTCGGCGCGGTCCTCCGGCTCGGTCTGGGTGCCCGACAATCCCTGGATGCGGGAGGCGGGGCGGGGCGGGGACCGCGAAGCGGCGGAGAACTATCTCGACGGGCTCGTCGGCGCGAAGGCGCCGCGGGAGAAGCGCATCCGCTTCCTCGACGACGGCCCGCGGATGCTGGCGGACCTTTCCGAGCGGGCCGGGATCGGCTTCGCGCCGCTGACGCAATCGGCCGATTACCGGCAGGACGTTCCCGGCGCCGCGCCCGGCTGGCGCGCCCTCGGGCCGCTCGAATTCGACGGCCGCCGCCTCGGCCCGCGCTTCGAGGACATCGCCGCGCCGCTGCCGGAACTGACGCTTTTCGGCGGCATGATGGTGACGCGGCCGGAGGCGGCGCAGCTTCTGCGCGCCGACCGCTCCTTCGGCGCCTTCGCGCTCGGGGCGCGGCTTCTCCTCCGCCATCTCCGCGACCGGCTGCGCTGGAGCCGCGGCGCCCGGCTCGTTCTCGGCAATGCGCTGGTCGCGCGGCTTTTCGAGGCGGCGCAGGCGCGGGGCGTGCGGCTGGTGCGGAACGCCGAGACGGTTTCGCTGCGGCGATCCGGCGGCCGCGTCGCCGGCGTCGTGCTGAAAGACGGCCGGGAGATCGCGGCGCGCCGCGCGGTGATACTCGCCGGCGGCGGCTTCCCGGCCAGCGCGGAATGGCGCGCGGCGGAGCTTCCAGCGCCCGTCGCCGCGCACAGTCCGGCATCGCCCGGCGCCGTCGGCGCGACGATCCGGCTTGGGCTCGACGCCGGCGCGGCGCTCGGCCCCTCGGGCCTCGACAACGCGCTCTGGTTTCCAAGCTCCATCGCCACGCGAAAGGACGGCTCTACCGCGGTCTACCCGCATATCGTGCTCGACCGGGCGAAACCGGGCTCCTTCATCGTCGACGGCTCTGGGCGCCGCTTCGCGAACGAGGCGGTCTCCTACCACGAATTCGTGCGCGCCATGTATCGCGCCGGGCCGGGCGCCTTCCCCGCCTGGATGATCGCCGACCGGGCTTTCGTGAAGCGGTACGGGATCGGGCTGATCCGCCCGCGCGCGCTCAGTCTCCGCGCCCATGTCCGTTCCGGCTACCTCAAGGAGGCGGCGACGATGGACGCGCTGGCCGATGAGATCGGCGTTCCGCCCGCCGCGCTTTCGGCGACCGCAGCGCGCTTCAACGGCTTCGCCGCGTCGGGCCGGGACGAGGATTTCGGCCGTGGCGAGTCGCTCTACGACCGCGGCAATGGCGATCCGGCGCACGGCCCGAACCCCTGCCTCGGCCCGCTGACGCGGCCACCCTATTACGCCGTCGCGCTCTGGCCGACGCCGCTCGGCACCAGCCGCGGGATCGAGACGGATGCGGAGGCGCGGGCGCTCGACGCGAGCGGCGCGCCGGTGCCGGGCCTCTACGCGGTCGGCAACGACATGCAGTCGATCTTCGGCGGCGAATATCCGGGCGCCGGCGCGCAGCTTGGCCAGGCGATGACCTTCGGCTGGATCGCCGCGCGCCACGCGCTCGGCGCGAATTCATGAACACGGGGAGGAACAGCATGGCCAGACGCAAGGGCGGCGAGATCATCGCCGAGGCGCTGGTGCGGGAGAAGATACCCTATCTCTTCGGCATCTGCGGGCATGGCACGGTGGGCCTGCTCGACTGCCTCTACCAGGTGCGGGACGAGGTGAAGATGATCTCGCCGCGCCACGAGCAGACCGCCGTCCACATGGCCGACGGCTATTTCCGCGTCTCGCACCGCCCGGCGGCGACGCTGACCTCGACCGGGCCGGGTTCGGCCAACCAGATCATGGCGCTCGCCGTGGCGCAGACGGATTCCTCGGCGGTGCTGTCGATGACGGCGAACGTGCCGACCTCGCAGTTCAACCGCGGCCCGTTCCAGGAGCTGAACCTTCACCACCAGGCGGATTTCAACAACGTGATCCGCCCCGTGGTGAAGCGAAGCTTCCAGCCCTCGCGCGTCGAGATGCTGCCGCTCGCGATCCGCCAGGCGACGACGACGATGACGACCGGGCGCCCCGGCCCGGTCAACCTCGACATCCCCTACAACCTCTTCCAGGAGGAGGCCGAGGTCGCCGACGAGGCGGCCTGGATCGGCGAGAACCGTCGCCGCAGCGGCGCGAGCCCAGAGGACGTGGCGACCGCGCTCGACTGGCTGCTCGCCGCCGAGCGGCCGGTGATCTTCATCGGCCACGGCGTCGCGCTCTCGGAAGCCTCGAAGGAGCTTACGGCCTTCGCGCGCCGGCTATCGATCCCGGTCATCAGTTCGCCGAACGGCATGGGCTGCCTCGACATGCGGGACCCGCTCTCGCTCGGCTTCATCGGGCGGAACGGCGCCTATCCGGCGAACCAGGCGGGGCGGCACGCCGATGTCGTCCTCGCCATCGGCGCGCGGTTCGACGACCGTTCGGCCTCGTCCTGGAAGCCCGGCTATTCCTGGAACTTCCCGAAGACGAAGCTGATCCATGTCGATCTCGACCACGCCGAGCTCGGCCGGAACTATCCGCCCGATCTCGGGATCTACGCCGACGCGCGGACCTTCCTGACGCAGGCCCTCGCGGGGCTCGACGCGCGCGGCGCCCCGGTCGGGGAGCGGCTCGGCGGCTGGCGGGCGGAGATCGAGGGCTGGCGCCGCGAATGGGCCGCCTTCATCGCCCCCGGCTTCGAAACCCATGCCTCGCCGATCCGCCCCGAGCGGATCGTCGCAGACTGCCGGAAGGTGCTGCCGGACGACGCCATCATCTCGCTCGACAGCGGCATCCACCACAACTGGTTCATGCAGTTCTGGGAGGCGCGGCGGCCGCAGTCGATGCTCAACACCTGGGGCTTTTCCGGCATGGGCTTCGGGCCGAGCTCGATCCTCGGCGCGAAGCTGGCGGCGCCGGACAGGCCCTGCGTCTCGATCTGCGGCGACGGCGGATTCACCATGGTGCCGCACGTTCTCTGCACCGCAGTCGAGTACGACATCCCGGTCGTCTGGGTGGTCTGGAACAACTTCGCATGGGGCGCGATCCGTGATCTCCAATACGCCTACTTCGACGGGCGCGAATACGGCACCGGCTTCTACCAGGGCAAAAACCGCAAGCCCTACAACCCCGACTTCGCCGCCTGGGCTAGGGCTTCGGGCGTCGCCGGCCACACCGTCACCCGGTCGGAGGATTTCGCCGGCGTGCTGGAGGAGGCGGTCGCCTCCAATCGGCCGGCGCTGATCGACGTGCATGTCGACGCCGACATCCGCCCGCCTTCGACCGGGGCCTGGGCGCTGCCGCCGCTCACGCCGAAGGAGCCGGTCTTCGGCGGACCGTGGCGGCCCTGAAACGAACAAGGGAGGAAACCATGGCCAAGTACGAAACCGTCATCCGCAATCTCGCCGAGGAGCCGTGGCGGGAATTCCCCGCCCATCACGGCGGCGCGCTGTCGAAGGCGCTGGTGCATCCGGAGACGACCGGCTCGAAGCTGATCGACTACCGGATCTCCACCTATCAGCCGATGGCCTATGTCGCCCGGCACAAGCACAAGGTTCAGGAACAGGTCTACCACGTGCTCGACGGCGAGGGCCTGATGGAGATCGGCGACGAGAAGCGCGTGGTGCGGAAGGGCGACGTCATCTTCATCACGCCGGGGACGGAGCACGCGATCCACAACACCGGGCTCGGCGATTTGACTTTCATCGTCGCCACCACGCCTATCACCGACGAATAGGGGGGCGGCGAAGGGGCGATGGCGGAGGCGGCGACGCGGCGGAAGGCCGACCGGGGCGAAGGGCGGAGCGGCGGCATCCAGTCGCTCGAACGCGCCGCCGCGATCCTCGATGCGGTCGCCGCCAGCCGGGCCGAGGGCGCCGCCCTCGCCGAGCTTGCGGAGCGGACCGGCCTTCACACCAGCACCGCCTTCCACCTGCTGAAGACATTGGAGACTCTCGGCTATGTCGAGCGGGTGGCGGACAGCCGCCGCTACCGGATCGGCGGGCGGATCTTCGTCCTCGCCGCCGGGGCGATGGACGAGGCGACACTGCTCTCGCTCGGAACGCCGGCGCTCGAACGGCTGAGCCAGAAGACCGGCGAGGCGGCGCATCTCGCCGTCCGCTCCGGCGCGGATATCGTCCTCGTCGCCCGCACCGCGGCCACCGGCATGTTGCAGATGTCGGAGCGGGCGGGCGTCGTCCGCCCGGCCCACGCCACGGCGATCGGCAAGCTCCTCCTCTCGCAGGCGCCGGAGGACCGGCTGGCCGAACTCCTCGACCGGATCGACCTCAAGGCCTTCACCGAGCGGACGATCACCGACCGCGCCGCCCTTCTCACGGAACTCGCGGCGGTCCGCGCCGCCGGCCTCGCCCATGACCGGCGGGAGCTTGACGACGACGTCGTCTGCATCGCCGTCCCGGTGCGGGATTTCGCCGGCCGCTGCGTCGCGGCGATGGGGCTTTCCGGCCCGGTCTGGCGCATGGGCGAGGCGGACCTCGCCGCAAAGGAGG
>CALFYQ010000385.1 GCA_937952085.1 uncultured Paracoccaceae bacterium
AGCGTCTCGTTCGGACGGAGACGCTGGATCTCGTCCTTCAGGCGCAGCTTCTCACGTTTCAGCTCAGCGATTCTCAGGCCGTCGGTTGACGGGTGCTTCAGCTCCAGTTCGATCCTCTGTTCGAGACTGGCGTGTTTCTTGCGAAGCTCGGCCAGATGGGACGACAGGCTCATGCGACACCTCCGTGTTATGCGGTCCGAACGAACGAAGTAGACCACCTATGGTGGCGGCTGTCACGGAATTGTTGCTTAACGTCCGAGCGAACCGCCTATGACATAGGCAACGCCGCGCCCCCTCGCAGGACCCTCTCCGCCGCCGGGGTGAACTTGTCGCGGTCCCCGTCATGGGCAGGCCCATAGTGTAGAATGAAGGGCGCGAGAAGGCGGAAGGGCGCCTTCGCTCCTTTCCGCGCGGCAAGGATCACCCGTTTCGCCGGCCGGCCCACCCGCGCGGCGAGCGGCAACGCCGCGATGTCTCCCGCGCCGCCGAGCCCGCCGAGCGCCTCCGGCAGCGCCGCGGCGGGGAGGATCAGGACGAGCCTTCCGCCCGAACGGACCCGGGCGAGGCAGGCGGCGGCCCAGTCTCCGGCGCCGCGGATCGCGCGGCGTGCGGCGTCCCGCCCGCCATCTGGCGCGGCGGGCGAGGCCGTCTCGAACCAGGGCGGGTTGGAGAGGACGAGATCGAACCCGGTCCGCCGGAGTTCGGCGGGCGGCGCGAAGACGTCTCCTTCCGCGATCTCGGCCGCGAGCCCCGCCTCCGCCGCGTTCCGCCGGGCGAGCGCGGCGTAGGCGGGCTGCAATTCCAGCCCGTGAAGCTCGAGCCCAGGAACCCGCGCGGCGAGGCAGAGGAGCGCCGCGCCCGCGCCACAGCCGATATCGAGCGTCTTCCAACCCGGCGCGGCGGGGGCCGTCGCGGCAAGCAGCACCGCATCGGTCGCCGCGCGGAACCCCTTCGCCGGCTGGCGCAGCATCACCCGGCCGCCGAGCAGCGCGTCCCGCGTCAGCTCCGTCTCGGCGAAGCCCTCGGCGGTCATGTCGTGACGCCGTTGTCCCGGAGGATCGCCCGCGCGCGAAACGCATCCCGGCGCGCCACCATCACGCGCCGCGGCAAGACGCCCAGGGAACCCTCGAGGATGCTCGTGTGGACGTCGAAAACGAAGCAGTCTATACCCTCGCCGCGCAGGAGAGCCTCGGCGAAACTGATCACCGTCGGGTCGTTGGTCTTGAGAAGCTCCTCCATGCGCCAGAAGATAGGCGCGCGCCCCGGCTGAGGTCGAGAGCGCCGGAAATTGCGAGGCGCCTCTTGGCCCGACTGTCCCCGTCGCCGTCGCCCACCGAGGACGCCTTCGCGCGCCTGTCCGCGCTCGTCGCGCCCGAGATGGAGGCGGTGAACCGCCTGATCCGGGAGCGGATGGCCTCCGAGCACGCGCCGCGCATTCCGGAGCTTTCGGCGCATCTGATCGAGGCCGGCGGCAAGCGGCTCCGCCCGGTGCTGACGCTCGCCGCCGCGAAGCTCTGCGGCTACGAGGGCGAAGATCAGGTGAAGCTCGCGGCCGCGGTCGAGTTCATCCACACCGCGACGCTTCTCCACGACGACGTGGTGGACGAGAGCGACAAGCGCCGCGGCCGGCCGACCGCGAACATCCTCTTCGGCAACCAGCAAAGCGTTCTGGTCGGCGACTATCTCTTCGCCCGCTCGTTCCGTCTGATGGTGGAGACGGGGCGGCTCCGCGTTCTCGACATCCTCGCCGACGCCTCGGCGGTGATCGCCGAGGGCGAGGTGCTTCAGCTCACTGCGCAGCACGATCTTTCCGGCGGCGAGCCGCGCTATTTCCAGGTGATCCGCGGCAAGACCGCCGCGCTCTTCGCCGCCGCGGCCGAGGTGGGCGGCGTCGTCGCCGGGGCGCCGGAGGCCGAGGTCGACGCGCTTCGGGATTATGGCGACGCGCTCGGCATCGCCTTCCAGCTGGTCGACGACATGCTCGATTATGGCGGCGAGGCCGCGCGGATGGGCAAGAATGTCGGCGACGATTTCCGCGACGGCAAGGCGACGCTGCCGGTCCTTCTCGCCTACGCGGCGGGCGACGAAGCGGAGCGCGCCTTCTGGCGGCGTGTGATCGAGGAGCACGAGCAGGGGCCGGGCGATCTCGAACGGGCGCTCGATCTTCTCCGCCGGCATGACGCGCTCGGCCGCACCCGCGCCCGCGCCGAGGAGTGGGGCGCCCGCGCCGCTGGAGCGCTCGACCTCTTCCCGGCGCAGCCGGTTCGCGAGGCGCTGCGGGATGTCGTCGGCTTCGTGATCTCCCGCGCGAACTAGGCGCCGCGCATCCCGGCCGGAAGCTCCCGCCGCCAGGGCGGCGAGGCCCCGCGGCGCGTGACGGTGAGGCTCGCCACAGTGGCGGCGAAGGAGAGCGCGGCGCGGAGCGCGTCGGCGCCGATGCCGCGGATCGCTGCCGGCGAGAGCAGCCCCGCCTCCCAGAGGCTGGCGAGGACGCCGGCGTTGAAGGCGTCGCCGGCGCCCACCGTGTCCACCACCTCGACCTTCGGCGCAGCGACGGAGACTTCTTCGCCGTCGCCGAAAAAGGCGCGGGCGCCATCCGCCCCGGCGGTCGCCACCACGATGGCCGGGCCAAGCGCCCGGATCCGCGCCGCCCGCTCCGCCAGCGAGGCGCCGTCCGGCTCCAGCCAGTCGAGATCCTCGCGGGAGATCTTCACGATGTCGGCGCGCGCCATCATCCGGCCGAGCCGCGCGCGGAACCGGGCCTCGTCGGCGATGAAGTCGGGCCGGATGTTCGGGTCCAGCATCACCGCCCGCCCGGCTCGCTCACGCGTCAGGAGCGCCTCGTAGGCGTCGGCGCAAGGCTCCGCCGCAAGGCTGACGCCGCCGAAGAAGAGCGCGCCGACCTCCGGGCCGAGCGGCGGCATGTCCGCCGGACGCAGCATCCGCCCGGCGGAATTCTCGTCATAGAAGTCGTAGGTCGCCTGGCCATCGGCGAGGGTGACGAAGGCGAGCGTGGTCGGGCGGCGCGAGCGCACCGCGCGGCTCGCGTCGACGCCGCTTTCCTCGAGCGCGGCCCGGAGCCGCCGGCCGAAGAGGTCCTCCGAGAGGCCGGTCAGGAGGCCGGTCGGCGCGCCGAGGCGGCCGAGCGCCATCGCGGTGTTGAAGACGGCGCCCCCCACATGCGGGACGAAACCGTCCGCCCCGGCCTTGGTCGGCTCCGGGATCATGTCGATCAGGGCTTCGCCGCAACAGAAGATCATGGCGCGTCTCCCGGCCGCTATTGCACGCCGCGGATGGCAGGATATGCCGCGCGAAAGGCGGCGTAACCCGCCTCGAAAGCGCCCGTGAGGGCGGCCTCGGGCGCGATCGTCTCGGCGGTTCCGGGCGGCGTCATCACCGCCTCGGGCGAGGCGCCGGTCGCGGCGCAGAGGCCGAGCCGCGCCGCGCCGCGCGCCGCGCCGAATTCCCCTCCGGCGGGAAGATCGAGCGGCGCGCCGAAAAGGGTGGCGACCATCCGCGCCCAGTATCGCGAGGCGCCGCCGCCGCCGATCAGGAAGAGCCGGTCAAGCCGCGCGCCGGTCGCCTTCAGCGCCTCCGCCCCGTCGCGGAGGCCGAAGGCGACGCCCTCCATCACCGCGCGGGTCATGTCCTCCAGCGTCGCATCGCGGCCGAGCCCGATGAAGGCGCCGCGGATATGGGGGTCGTTGTGCGGAGTCCGCTCGCCGGAGAGATACGGCAGGAACCGGACCGGGCCGGGCGTGCGCAACTCCCCATCGACGGCGGCGGCGAGATCGCCCGGCCGCCGTCCCACAATGCTTGCGAGCCAGTTCAGGCTGTCCGTCGCCGAAAGCATGACCGACATCTGGAACCAGCGGCCCGGAACGGCGTGGCAGAAGGTGTGGACAGCAGTCTCCGGCGCCGGCGCGCAAGAGCCCCTTGCGGCGAGGACGACGCCCGAGGTGCCGAGCGAGACGAAGCCCGTTCCTTCCGACAAGGCGCCGATCCCGCAGGCCGCCGCGGCGTTGTCGCCCGCCCCGCCGGCGACGACGACCTCCCCGGCAAGCCCCCAGCGGCGCGCGAGTTCGGGCCGGAGCGTCCCGCCCGGCGCCGATCCTTCGACGAGACGGGGCGCCTGATCCGGGCGGATGCCGCCCTTCGCCAGCAGGGCCGGAGACCAGCTGCGCGCGGCGACGTCGAGCCAGGAGGCGCCGGCGGCGTCCGACATATCGGCGAAATGGTCGCCGGTGAGATGCAGGTTGAGATAGCTCGCCGGCAGCAGGACCTTCGCGATCCGCGCATGGATCTCTGGCTCGTGACCACGCACCCATTCGAGCTTCGGCGCGGTGAAGCCGGGGAAGACGGTGT
>CALFYQ010000386.1 GCA_937952085.1 uncultured Paracoccaceae bacterium
CACTTGTCGGGCGTGTAGCGCGCGGTGGCGTTCATCGGCTCCATGCAGGCATGGGCGAGGAAAGGGGCCTCGTATTCGGCCTCGATCAGCTCGCCCGCGGGGGCCTCGGCGAGGGCGCGGTCGGCGTCTCCCTCGCTCCGGAAGGCGAAGCCAGCCTCATTGTCGAGCGCGGCGCGGTGGCCGGCGAGGATTTCTTCGACGGTGGCGGGGTAGGCGGCCTTCTCCCATTCGACTTCGAGCGCCTCGGCGCCCTTGAAGGCGGCCCAGGTGTTCGAAGCGATGACCGCGAAGCCGTGCGCGTCGTCGGTGTCGATCCGCTCCACCGACTCGACGCCGGGGACGGCGAGGGCCGGCTTGTCATTCCATGAGCGAACGCCGGCGCCGAAATGCGGGTTCATCTTCAGCGTGGCGTGGACCATGCCCGGAAGCTCGACGTCGATGCCGTAGATCGGCGCGCCGGTGACCTTGGCCGGCAGGTCCACCCGCGGCTGCGGCTTGCCGAGAAGCCGCCAGTCCCGCGGCGCGCGCAGGGTAGGGGCCTCGGGGACGGGCTGCGCCGCGGCCTCGGCCGCGAGGTCGCCATAGGCGAGGCGGGTTTCGCCGGAGATGACGGCGCCCTTCTCGGTGCGGAGCGTCGCCGGGGCGACGCCGAGCCGTTGGGCGGCGGCGGCGACCAGCATCTCGCGGGCCGCGGCGCCGGCGAGGCGCATCTTCACGAAGCCGTCGCGGATCGAGGAGGAGCCGCCCGTCACCTGCATCCCGGTGATCTCGGCGACCACGCCCATCGCCGAGCGTTCGGCGCGGAGCGCGAAGCCGTCGCCGAAGGGGCGGGCCATCGTCGTCTCCTCCAGCATCGCGATGTTGCGATAGGCGGAGGAGGCGGGGCCGTGCTCGACCGTCACTGCGTTGAGATCGACGTCGAGCTCCTCGGCGACGAGGGCGGCGAGGGTGGTGGAGACGCCCTGGCCCATCTCGGCGCGTCCGGTGAAGACGGTGATGGTCTCGCCCGGGCCGATCGTCAGGAAGGGGCCGAAGGCGTGTTCGCCCTCGCCGAGCCCATCGAGGAGCGGGTTTTCCGGCGTCTTGGCGTAGTAGCGCCAGCCGACGGCGAGGGCGCCGCCCGCGGCGAGGCCGCCGAAGAGGAAGGTGCGGCGGGTGATGCGGCCGACGAGGCTCATGGCTCAGCCCTCCGCGATCATGCGGGAAGCGAGGCGGATCGCGGCGCGGATCTCGTTATACGCGCCGCAGCGGCAGAGATTGGACATGGCGGCGTCGATCTCCTCGTCGGTCGGCTCCGGGGTCTCCGCGAGGAGGGCGGTTGCGGCGACGATCTGGCCTGACTGGCAATAGCCGCATTGCGGCGCCTGCGCCTCGATCCAGGCGCGCTGGACAGGGGAGGGATTTTCCAGGCTCCCGAGCCCCTCGATGGTGGTGATCTCGGCGCCCTCGGCCTCCGAGATCGGCACGCCGCAGGAGCGGGCGGGGGCGCCGTCGATCAGCACGGTGCAGGCGCCGCAGGCCTGCACGCCGCAGCCGAACTTGGTTCCCTTGAGGTCGAGAAGGTCGCGGAGCGCCCAGAGGAGCGGCATGTCCTCCGGCGCATCGACCTCGTGCGCCGCGCCGTTGACGGTCAGACGCATCGGCTCTCTCCCTTGCGGCCTCCATCGCAAAATGAGCGCGGGGCGCCGGGATGCAAGGCGCGGGCGTGAAGATTGAGAGAAATATTCAGTCGATGACTATCCTGGGAGGCCCTCCATGTTCTGAACAAGGCGCGAAGGGCCGCGCCCGACCCTGGGTGGGCGCGTGATCCGGTTGTGGTGGGCGCTTTATCCCTGAAGCCCCGAACGTCGGCTGAGCGGCTGATAACATCGCCAACGCGCCCTCCCGGGGGGAGGGTCGGGCGCGGCCCGGGCTGGTCGCCCGGGCGTGACGGGCGAGCGGGGCGCGACGTCTCGTAGGCCTACACCCCCGTTTCCGCCGACAGCCGCGCCAACGCCTCCGTCGCTGCGACGGAGTTGCCGTATTCGTCGAGAGGCGGGGACCAGGCGCAGACCGCGTAGCCCTTCGCCGGGTTCACCGCGACGATGCCGCCGCCGACGCCGGATTTCGCGGGGAGGCCGACGCGGAAGGCGAACTCGCCCGACTGGTCGTAGAGGCCGCAGGTCCGCATGATGGCGCGGAGCCGGAGCGCGTGGCGGCCTTTGGCGAGCGCGGCGTCCCCTTCCTGCGGCGCGACGAGGAAGAGCGCGGCGCGGGCGAGTTGCCGCGCCGACATGGCGAGCGAGCAGAACTGGAAATAGGCGTTCGTCACCTCGATCGGGTCTTCGGTGAGGTTGCCCTTGGCCTTCAGCAGGAAGGCGGCGGAGCGGTTCATGTCGCCGGTGGCGATCTCCGAGCGGTGGACCTCCGAGTCGTAGCGCACGCCCTCGTCATGGGAAAGGAGCCGCATCTGGTTGCGGAAGCCGACCGTGATGGTGGGGCGGAGATGGAGGAGCGCGTCCGCCACCACGATGGCGCCGGCGTTGATGAACGGGTTCCGCGGCACCCCGTTTTCGGTCTCGAGCTGGATGATCGAGTTGAAGCGCATGCCCGAAGGTTCCCGCTTCACGCGCTTCCAGATGTCGTCGCCGACCCATTCCATGGCGAGGGCGAGGGTGAAGAGCTTGGAGACGGACTGGATCGAGAAGGGCTCGTCGGCGTCGCCGACGGCGTAGTCGCCGCCGTCCGTGGTGGCCACGGCGAGGGCGAACTTGGTCGGGTCGACGCGGGCGAGGGCGGGGATGTATTGCGCGCAGCGGCCTGAGGCGGCGGTCGGGCGGGCGGCCTTGGCGATGTCTTCGAGCAACGTCTTCATGGCGCGGGCTCCGGCGGTGCGGAGGCGCATTCATGCGCCGAAGCGCCCGGCCCGCAAGCGGAATCGCGGCTATTCGGAGCGGCGCTCGCGGTCCGCGTAGCGGGCCTCGACCTCGAGCTCGTAGCGGCGGGAGACGGGAATCACCTCGCCGGTGACGAGTTCGAGCTTCATCGCCCCGCGCTTGCCGATCACCGCGCTCACGGCGTCGTCGGCGACCCAGTGGGAGCGGTGCACCTGCATCCCCGGATAGCGGGAGAGATCGCGCACCGCGTCGCCGAACCGGTAGAGCGCCATGCCGCCCTGCTCGGAGGCCTTGAGCTTGACGTAATGCTCCTGCGCCTCGGCGGCGAGGATCGCGCCGCGGACCGGCGGCTGCGAGGCGAGGAGGAGGCCCGGCGTTTCGGGCTCCGGCGCGCGGGCGACGGGCGCCTCCTCCACCGGCTCCTCGATGAGATGCGGGTCGGCGGCGTCGCTGAAGGCGACGGGCGCCGCCGCCGCGGCGACGGGGGCGCGGCGCGGCGCGGCCGGGGCGTGCGCCGCGGCCTCCTCCGCCTCCCGCCGACGGAGCGCGACGCGGAGATAGGGCGTCAGGAGGAGGAGAGATGTCGTGAGGTGGTTGTCGATCAGCGAGGCGGCGTCGAGCCCCAGCCTGGAGATCAGCGCGTTCGGGTCCGTCGTGAGCAGCGTTCGGTCGCCAAGGACGAGATCCATGGTCGTAACGGCCAGAACGAACGGCGGATACGAGAGCGCCGCCGCCAGCCCGACATGCGCGTAAGGGGAGGACCGGTCCGTCATCGCCTGCGCCAGCGCCATATAGGCGCCGACGATGATGAGGTAGGCCATGCCGATGCGGCAGAACCAGTAAACATAGACGGAGATCAGCGACCAGCCGGGCTGCCGGTTGACCTCATGGGAGGCGAGGATGAACGCGAGGGCGATCGCCAGAAGCGCGCCATTCGCGAGCGGTCCCCGTTCCGGGCGCGGCTGAATCCCTCTATCCATTCGTGCAACATGAACGGATTGAATCGAATAGTCCACTCGCACACGGCGCAAATCTCGCGAACGAAAGGGGCCCTTCGCCTTCGCCTCCGGTGAAG